>NZ_JBFBBQ010000061.1:0-49713 GCF_040682775.1 Amycolatopsis sp. NPDC051106
GCCTCCTTACCGGCCGTGAGAGCCGGGAAGGAGGCCTTCACGGCTTTCAGGCGACCCCGAGGTGGCGCGAGATCAGCATCTTCTGGACCTCGCTCGTGCCCTCGCCGATCTCCAGGATCTTCGCGTCGCGGTAGAAGCGGCTCACCGGGTACTCGTTCATGAATCCGTACCCACCGAAGATTTGGGTCGCGTCGCGCGCGTTGTCCATGGCCGCGTTCGAGGCCACCAGCTTCGCGATCGACGCCTCCTTCTTGAACGGCTCGCCGCGCAGCATCTTCGACGCCGCCTGGTAGTACGCCAGGCGGGCCGTGTGCGTGCGAACCTCCATGTCGGCGATCTTGAACTGGATCGCCTGGTACTCGCCGATCCGCTTGCCGAACGCGACGCGGTCCTTCACGTACCGCAGGCACTCGTCGACGCAGCCCTGCGCCAGACCCACTGACAGCGCGGCGATCGCGACCCGGCCTTCGTCCAGAATGGACAGGAACTGCGCGTACCCGCGGCCGCGCGTGCCGACCAGGTTCTCCGCCGGGACCCGAACGTCCGAAAAGGACAGCTCGTGCGTGTCGGAGCAGTTCCAGCCGACCTTGGAGTACTTCGGCGCGACCTCGAAGCCCGGCGTGCCCGACGGGACGAGGATCGCCGAGATCTCCTTGCGGCCGTTCTCCATCACGTCCGTCACGGCGGTGACCGTGACCAGGCGGGTGATGTCCGTGCCCGAGTTGGTGATGAACGCCTTGCTGCCGTTGATGACCCAGTCGTCGCCGTCCTGACGCGCACGCGTGCGGGTCGCGCCCGCGTCCGAACCGCCGCCCGGTTCCGTCAGGCCGAAGCCGCCCAGCGCCGTGCCCGCGCACAGGTCGGGGAGCCACTTCTCCTTCTGCTCCTGCGTCCCGAAGCGGAAGATCGGCATCGCGCCGAGCGAAACGCCGGCTTCCAGGGTGATCGCGACCGACGAGTCGACCCGGGCCAGCTCCTCCAGCACCAGGCACAGCGCGAAGTAGTCGCCGCCCATGCCGCCGAACTCCTCGGGGAACGGCAGGCCGAACAGGCCCATCTCGCCCATCTTCGCGACGATCTCGTACGGGAACTCTTCCTTCTCGTACAGTTCGCCGATGACCGGCGCGACCTCGGCGTGCGCGAAGTCCTCGACCGTCTTGCGAAGGGACTCGTATTCCTCGTCCAGGCGGAAGTCGATCACTGCTGCTCCTCTTGGGGCTTAACGACGGCAAGGGTTTCGTCCAGCGCGACCTGTTGGCCGGCCCGGACGGGGAGTTCGCTGACGACGCCGTCGATCGGCGCGGTGACCGTGTGCTCCATCTTCATCGCTTCGACCACCAGCAACGGCGTCCCGGCGCGCACGACGTCACCCGTGGCCACCTTCACCACGAGCACCGTGCCCGGCATCGGGCTGGTGACCGGCCCGGCCCCGGCGGCCTCGCCGCGCGACGACAGCACGAACTCCTGCTCCCCGAAGGGAAAGCTCAGTCCGTCGCGGGCGAGCCAGACCGTCCGATCCGGGCCGCAGGCCTGCCGGTACCGGTCGAACCCGCCGGCGTGCCGGATCTCGAGCACGTCGCCGTCGCGCCGGGCCGAAACCCGGACCGGTTCGGCGTCGTCGACGACGACCGTCGCGTCGGACGGCGTGCCGTGCACCCGGACGACGGCCTTGACCTGCCCCGACTTCAAGCGGAACGTCACTCCGCCGGACCCGCCCATCCGCCAGCCGTCCGGCACGTCCCACGGGTCCACGACGGGCCCCGGCGGCTGCAGTTCCAGGAACCGGTCCAGAGCGGCCGCGACGAAGAACTCGGACGGCACGTCGGAGGAGACCAAAGTGGACAGCCGCCGGTCGACCAGCTCGGTGTCGAGCCGGCCGGCGCGGACGTCGTCATCGGCCAGCAGTCCGCGCAGGAACGCCGTGTTGGTGCCGACGCCGAGCACGGCCGTGTCGGCCAGCGCCCGGTCCAGCCGGTGCAGCGCGGCCGCCCGGTCCGGGCCCCACGCGATGACCTTGGCCAGCATCGGGTCGTAGTTCGAACCGATCACCGCGCCGCGCGTCATCCACGAGTCGACGCGGACGCCGTCGCCGGCCGGCTCGTGCACCGCCAGCACCGTCCCGCCGGTCGGAATGAACCCGCGTGCCGGATCTTCGGCGTACACGCGGGCTTCGACGGCGTGTCCGGTCAGGACGACGTCTTCCTGCGCGACGGAAAGGTGTTCCCCCGCCGCCACCCGGACCTGCCACTCGACCAGGTCGAGGCCGGTGACCAGCTCGGTGACGGGGTGCTCGACCTGCAGCCGGGTGTTCATCTCCATGAAGAAGAACTCGTCCGGGTCGTGCGCCGACATGATGAACTCGACGGTGCCCGCGCCGACGTACCCGACCGAGCGCGCGGCTTCGGCTGCCGCCGAGCCCATCTTTTCGCGCGTGGCTTCGTCCAGCAGCACCGACGGCGCTTCCTCGATGATCTTCTGGTGCCGCCGCTGCAGGCTGCACTCGCGCTCGCCGAGGTGGATGACGTTGCCGTGCTTGTCGGCCATGACCTGGATCTCGATGTGCCGCGGCGTCGTGACGAACCGCTCCATCAGCAGGGTGTCGTCGCCGAAGGATCCCTTGGCCTCGCGCCGCGCCGACTCGATGGCGGCATCCAGTTCGTACTCTTCGTGGACCAGCCGCATGCCCTTGCCACCGCCCCCGGCGGACGGCTTCAGCAGCAGCGGGTAGCCGACCTTCGCGGCCGCCTCGGCGAAGCCGCCGGCGGGGATGTCCACGTCGGACGCGCCGGGCACGACGGGCACCCCGGCTTTCGACACCGTCGCCTTGGCGCGGATCTTGTCGCCCATGGCCTCGATCGCCGCGACCGGCGGGCCGATGAACACGAGCCCGGCCGCCTCGCAGGCCCGCGCGAACTCCGCGTTCTCCGCCAGGAAGCCGTAGCCCGGGTGCACGGCCTGCGCCCCCGTCGACACGGCGGCGTCCACGATGGCCGGGATGGACAGATAGCTCTTCGAAGCCTCGGCCGGGCCGATCCGGACGGCGGTGTGCGCCTCCCGGACGTGCCGCGCGTCGGCGTCGGCGTCGCTGTACACCGCGACCGCGCGGATGCCGAGCGCCCGCAGCGTGCGGATGACCCGGACCGCGATCTCGCCGCGGTTCGCGACCAGCACTGAGTCGAACATCTGCCTCACATCCGGAAGACGCCGTAGTTGACATCGGACAGGGGCGCGTTGGCCGCGGCCGAGAGCGCGAGGCCGAGCACCGTGCGGGTGTCCGCCGGGTCGATCACGCCGTCGTCCCACAGCCGCGCCGTCGAGTAGTACGGGCTGCCCTGCGCCTCATACTGCTCGCGGATCGGGTCCTTGAACGCCTCTTCGTCTTCGGCGGACCATTCGCCGCCGCGGGCTTCGATCGAGTCGCGGCGGACGGTCGACAGCACCGACGCCGCCTGCTCGCCGCCCATCACCGAGATCCGCGCGTTCGGCCACATCCACAGGAACCGCGGCGAGTACGCCCGGCCGCACATCGAGTAGTTGCCGGCCCCGAACGACCCGCCGATAACGACCGTTAACTTCGGCACCCGCGCGCAGGCCACCGCGGTGACCATCTTCGCGCCGTGCTTGGCGATGCCGCCGGCCTCGTACGCGCGCCCGACCATGAAGCCGGTGATGTTCTGCAGGAACAGCAGCGGGATCGAGCGCTTGTCGCACAGCTCGATGAAGTGCGCGCCCTTCATCGCCGACTCGGCGAAGAGCACGCCGTTGTTCGCGACGATGCCGACCGGGTGGCCGTGGATCCGGGCGAACCCGGTGACCAGCGTCGAGCCGTATTCCTTCTTGAACTCGCCGAACCGGCTGCCGTCGACGATCCGGGCGATCACCTCGCGCACGTCGTACGGCGTGCGCGGGTCGGTCGGAACCACGCCGTACAGCTCGGCGGGGTCGACGGCCGGCGCTTCGGTCGGCAGGACGTCCCACGGACGCGGCGTGCGCGGGCCGAGCGTCGAGACGATCTGGCGGACGATCCGCAGCGCGTGCGCGTCGTCGTCGGCCAGGTGGTCGGTGACGCCGGACTGGCGCGAGTGCACGTCGCCGCCGCCGAGCTCCTCGGCCGTGACGACCTCGCCGGTCGCGGCCTTCACCAGCGGCGGGCCGCCGAGGAAGATCGTGCCCTGGTTCCGGACGATCACGGCCTCGTCGCTCATCGCGGGGACGTACGCCCCGCCCGCGGTGCACGAGCCGAGCACCGCGGCGATCTGCGGGATGCCGCGCGCGGACATCGTCGCCTGGTTGTAGAAGATCCGGCCGAAGTGTTCACGATCCGGGAAGACCTCGTCCTGCCGGGGCAGGAACGCGCCGCCGGAGTCCACCAGGTAGACGCACGGCAGGTTGTTGTGGAGCGCGACCTCCTGGGCGCGGAGGTGCTTCTTGACCGTCATCGGGTAGTACGTGCCGCCCTTGACGGTGGCGTCGTTGGCGACGACCACGCACTCGCGGCCGGAGACGCGCCCGATGCCGGTGATGATCCCGGCGGACGGCGCCTCGTCGTCATACAGTCCGTTCGCGGCCAGCGGCGAGAGCTCCAGGAAGGGCGAACCCGGGTCGAGCAGCGTGTCGACGCGGTCGCGCGGCAGCAGCTTGCCGCGTTCGACGTGCCGCGTGCGCGACTTCTCGGGGCCGCCGAGGCGGGCGGCGGACAAGCGTTTGCGGAGGTCCTCGACCAGCTCCGCGTGGGATGTGGCGTTGCGGGCGTAGGCCTCGCTGTCCGGGGCAGCAGACGTCCCCAGTGCCGGCGTGTCCATGGGCTCCCTCGACGTTAGCGGTCGTTAACCTCCGGCTCGATGTTAGCGACCGCTAACGTGGGTGTCCAGTCGCCGGACGCCGTGAAGGCCACCCCGGGCACGCCGGGATGGCCTTCACGACCGGAGGGGACCGGGTTCAGCCGATGGCGCCCCGCAGCGGGGCGTAGTAGCCGCCCGACTGACCGGCCGCGGTCGGGTGGTAGGACTCGATCACCGGCCAGGTCAGGCTGTGCAGGTAGTCGTCAGCCGAAGAGCAGATGTTGTGCCCGACGAACGACGACCGGACGTCGACGAACGTCGCGCCCGCCGACGCCGCCCGGGACTGGATCACCGACGCCAGGGTGTCCGCGCCGGAGTTGATCGCGGACCGCTTGGTGTCGCTGAGCCCGACCCAGCAGGAGCCGGGCACGGTGTAGAAGCGCGGGTAGGACAGGACGACGAGCTTGGCGCCCGGAGCCTTGGCCTTGATCGCGTTGTAGGTGTTGGTCAGCAACGCGGGCAGGGTGTTGTTGACGTAGGTCTTCGCGGTGTTGACGCGGGCCGTGCAGGTCGCGTCGCTGCCGAGGGTGCAGGTCTGGATCACGTCGCTGAAGCCGGCGTCGTTGCCGCCCACGGTGACCGTGACCAGGGTCGCGTTGGAGGGGATGGAGTTCGCCTGGCTGATGACGTCCCCGGTTTTGGCACCGGAGCAGGCCAGGAAGGTGAACGACGTGCCGCTGTGGGCGTTGGTCCACAGCTGCGGGTAGGAGTTGGAGCTGCGGTAACAGCTCCCGGAACTGCCGTAGCTGCCGGCCCCGACTCCCGAGGAGTAGGAGTCGCCGAGCGCGGCGTAGACGGTCCCGGCGGCGTGGGCGAGGCCCGTGACGCCGAGAGTGGACAGGACGACGGCCCCGAGAGCCGTGCTCAACCTCAGTAGAAACCGTCGCGACAGACGGATCGGAACCCCCATGGGCCACTCCTTTGTGACAGAACCGACCCCAAAAGCACAGCATGTGGAAGCTCCACGAGGAACCCCTAGTTACCTGTAAGTAACCCACTCGGCTCACGCCGGAAGACGGGAACAGTGTTAGCGCTCGCTAACCTGCGGCTCTAATATGGCCGGATGCCGGCCAACCCCACTCCTCTAGTGAACGGCGAGAAGGCCAACAGACGCGAGCAGATCCTGTCCGCGGCCGCCGAGCTGTTCGCCCACCACGGGTTCCACGGTGTCGGGATCGACGACATCGGCGCCGCCGTCGGGATCTCCGGGCCCGCGCTCTACCGGCACTTCCGCAGCAAGGACGCGATGCTCGGCGAGATGCTGAACTCGATCAGCCGCTACCTGCTCGAGGGCGGCACGAGGTGGGCGAGCCGGCCCGGCGACGCGGACGACACGCTGGCCGGGCTCGTGGCGTTCCACGTCGGCTTCGCGCTCGCCCATCCGTCGTTGATCACTGTTCAAGAGCGCAATCTGGCGAACCTCACCGACGCCGACCGCAAGCAGGTGCGCGCGCTGCAGCGCCAGTACGTCGAGGTGTGGGTCCGGGCGATCCGCGAAGCCCTCCCGGAGCTGGGAGAACTGCAGGCGCGGTCGGCGGCGCACGCGGTGTTCGGATTGATCAACTCGACGCCGTACAACCGCCATCTCGGTGACTCGGAGCTCGCCGAGCTGCTCTCCCGGCTCGCACTGGGTGCCCTCCGCGCCGCCCGATGACCGACCCGGATCAAGGTATCCCCACGATCGCCGTCGCTGGTGTTTGATGGGGCACGTGGATGCGGACTGGAACGAGCAGGAGCTCGTCGAGAAGGCTCAGCGCGCACTGACGGCGCTGAGCCTCGGTGACGACGCCGAAGCCCTCGTCGAGGTCGCGCCGACGGCCGCCGAACCCCAGGCCCGCGCGGACGAGACGAAGGCGTTGATGCTGCTGCTGTTCGGCGAGTGCAGCGCGATGGTCTCCACCCTCGGCGACGGCGGCAGCGCACCGGTGAAGGTCCAGGTCTTCGACGAAGACGGCGAAGAGGTCTCGATCGACCAGGCCGACCCGCCGGTCCGGACCGCGGTCCGCACGCTGCTGGCGGAGGTCCACGGCAACACCGAGGCGGCGCAGGAGCAGGTGGAGATCGCCCTGGCCAACGCGGCGCCCGACGAGGTGGACAGCCTGGTGCTGCAGGCGCTGCGGTGGACGATCCGGCTGTCGGTCGAGTGCCTGGACCGGGACCTCCCGGTGGCGCCCTGGATCTCGGAAGCCGTCTCGGACTAGGCCGGCCGCGGCGAACGGACGGTCGGGGCCAGGTACAGCTCAGCCGGCCCGCCGCGCCGGGGAGAACGCGTCACCGACCCAGCAGCGCCTTCGCCAAGGACGCGATCTGACCGGTCTCGATGAGGAACGAGTCGTGGCCGTACGGCGAGGAAACCACCGACGCCTCCGACACGCCCGGGATCCCCTCGGCGAGTTCCGCCGACTGGTACAGCGGGTACAGCCGGTCGCTGTCCACCCCGCCGATCACCGCGCGGGCCGTCACCCTGCCCAACGCCGCCGCGACGCCGCCGCGGTCGCGGCCGACGTCGTGGGTGTTCATCGACTCCGTCAGCACCAGGTAGCTGTTCGCGTCGAACCGGCCCGCCAGCTTTTCGGCGTGGTGGTCCAAATAGGACTCGACGGCGAACCGGCCGCGCCGCAACGGGTCTTCGTCACCCTGGTACGAGCGGCCGAACCGCTGGGCCAGCTCCGGCTCGCTGCGGTAGGTGACGTGCGCGATCCGCCGCGCGATACCGAGTCCCCGAAACGGCCCCGCCGGCGCCGAGTAGTAGTCACCACCGTGGAAGAACGGGTCACTGCGGATGGCGTGCAGCTGCGGCGCGGCCCAGGCGATCTGCTCGGCCGACGCCCGCGCCGTCGACGCCAGCACCAGCACCGACGCCACGCGCGAGGGAAACGTCACCGCCCATTCCAGCGCGCGCATCCCGCCCATGGACCCGCCGACGACGGCCGCCCACCGCGTGATGCCCAGGTGGTCGGCCAGGACCGCCTCCGACGCCACCTGGTCCCGCACGGTCACGACCGGGAACCGGCTGCCCCACGGCGTCCCGTCGGGATCCGGGGACGACGGGCCCGTCGATCCCTGGCACCCGCCCAGCACGTTCGGGACCACGACGAAGAACTCGTCGGTGTCCAGGGCCTTCCCGGGCCCGATCAGCCCGTCCCACCAGCCCGCGCTGGGGTGCCCCGGCACGAGCGGCCCGGCCGCGTGGCTGTCGCCGGTCAGCGCGTGCTCGACGAGGACCGCGTTCGACGCGTCGGAGTTCAGCGTCCCCCAGGTTTCGTAGGCGAGGGTGAACGCGGGCAGCACGCCACCGGCCTCGAGCGCGAGCGCGCCGGGGCCGGTGACGAACTTCCGGCGGCCCGGCGGATCACCGATCCGCCAGGCGCCGGTGACGGGTCCAGCCGTCACAGTTCCGCCTTGGCCGCCCGGAATCCGGCCTCCAGGTCGGCCTTGAGGTCCTCGATGCCCTCCAGCCCGACGGCGATCCGGACCAGGCCCGGCGTGACGCCGCTGGCGAGCTGCTCCTGCGGTGCGAGCTGGCTGTGCGTGGTGGACGCCGGGTGGACGATCAGGCTGCGGACGTCGCCGAGGTTCACCAGCTGGCTGTGCAGCTCGGTGCCGTCGACGAACTTCCGGCCCGCCTCGACGCCGCCGCGCAGGTCAAACGACAGGACCGCGCCCGCGCCGCGCGGCAGGTACTTCTGCCCGGCCTCGTAGAAGGGGCTGGACGGCAGGCCGGCGTAGTACACCTTTTCGACCTCGTCACGCCGCTCGAGCCACTCGGCGAGCGCCTGGGCGTTCGACACGTGCCGCTCGATGCGCAGCGACAGCGTCTCGATGCCCTGCAGGATCAGGAAGCTGTTCAGCGGAGCGATCGCCGCGCCGGTGTCGCGCAGGAGCTGCACGCGCGCCTTCGCCGCGAACGCGCCCGGGCCGAGCGCCTCCCAGTACTTCAGGCCGTGGTAGCTCGGGTCGGGCTCGGTGAAGCCCGGGAACTTGGCCGGGTCCTTGCCGAAGTCGAACGTGCCGCCGTCGACGAAGACGCCGGCGATCGTCGTGCCGTGGCCGCCGAGGTACTTGGTGGCCGAGTGGATCACGACGTCGGCGCCGTGCTCGATCGGGCGCACCAGGTACGGCGTGGGGATGGTGTTGTCGACCAGCAGCGGGACGCCGGCCTCGTGCGCGACGTCGGCGACGCCGCGGATGTCGAGGACGTTGCTGCCCGGGTTGGCCAGCGTCTCGGCGAAGAAGAACTTCGTGTTCGGCCGGACGGCGGCGCGCCACTGCTCGAGGTCGTCCTGGTCGTCGATGAACGTGACCTCGATGCCGAGCTTCGGCAGCGTGTAGTGGAAGAGGTTGTAGGTGCCGCCGTAGAGCGACTGGCTGGACACGAAGTGGTCGCCCGCGCCCGCGAGGTTGAGGATCGCCGCCGTGGTCGCGGCCGAGCCGGACGCGAACGCCAGCGCCGCGACGCCCCCTTCGAGTGACGCGACGCGCTGCTCCAGCACGTCCTGCGTCGGGTTCATGATCCGCGTGTAGATGTTGCCGGGCTCGGCGAGGCTGAACAGGTCGGCGCCGTGCTGGCTGTCGCGGAAGACGTACGACGTCGTCTGGTAGATCGGCGTCGCCCGCGCGCCGGTGGCCGGATCCGGCGCGGCGCCCGCGTGGATCTGCCTGGTCTCGAAGGACCACGCCGAGGTGTCGTCCGCGCTCATCGGTTTTCTCCTTGCGGCTCAAGGGGTTCGTCCGGCTCGAAGCTACTTGGGCCGAACGGAGTACCCAACCGTTCCCACGTCCTGGGAGCGTACCGCTCTTGCGCCGAAGATATCTTTGCTCCTAAGATATTTGGACAGGGAGATTTACGGACCGGGAGGAAATCATGACGGAGCGGGTGCAGGTGCTGGTCGTGGGGGCCGGGCTGGGCGGGCTGTCGGCGTCGCTGTTCCTGGCGCGGGAGGGAGTGGACGTCCTGACGGTCGAACGGCACGCCGGAACGTCGGTCCACTCGCGGGCCGCCGGGCAGAACTGGCGCACGATGGAGCTGTTCCACTGGGCAGGAATCGACCGCGAGGTCCTGGACGTGAGCCCGCGGGCGTCGCAGGGGCTGCGGATCACCGTCGCGACCAGCCTGGCCGGGCGCGTCCTGCACCGGCTCGTCGACGACGGCAGCGAGTTCGACGTCTCGGCCTCGACGACGATGCCCGCCGGCATGGCCGGGCAGGACGTCGTCGAGCCGATCCTGCTCGCGCACGCGGAGAAGGCCGGCGCACGGGTCCGGTTCCGGACCGAGCTCGTCGAGCTGGCGCAGGACGACGACGGCGTCACCGCGACGCTGCGGCACCGGGACTCGGGCGAGGAGACGGTGGTCCGCGCGGACTACGTCGTCGCCGCCGACGGCGGGCGCAGCGGCATCCGGGCCCGGCTGGGCATCGGGACCACCGGGATGGACGCGCTGAGCCACTGCCTCGGCGTCGTGTTCGACGCCGACCTCGGCGACCGCGTCCAGCCCGGCGTGACCGACCTGTTCTACCTCCAGCACCCGGACTTCACCGCCGGGCTGGTCAACACCGACGTGCCGAACCGGTACGTCTTCGCGCCGGACTACTTCCCGGACCGCGGCGAGAGCCCGGCCGACTTCGGCCACGACCGGCTGGTGTCGATGATCCGCTCGGCGACCGACCTGCCGGAGCTGGAGCCGGAGATCGTCTGGACCGGCTCCTGGGAGATCGCCGCGCGGCTGGCCGACCGGTTCCGGTCCGGCCGGGTGTTCCTCGTCGGCGACGCGGCGAAGGTGACGCCGCCGACCGGCGGCCAGGGCGGCAACACGGCGGTCGGCGACGGCGCGGACATCGCGTGGAAGCTCGCCGCGGTGCTGCGCGGCGAAGCGGGCCCGGCGCTGCTCGACACGTACGAGGCCGAGCGGCGGCCGATCGCGCGGATGATCATCGACGCGTCGCTGCACAACATGAAGCAGCGGATGCACCCCGATCTCGACGTCTCGGGGATCACCGGGCCGGAGGACCCGCTGAACGCCGTCCTCGGGTTCCGCTACCGCTCGACGGCGGTGCTTTCGGAGGAGCCCGACGACGGCGAGCGCGTCGAGGACATCCACGCGCCGACCGGGCGGCCGGGGTTCCGGGGGCCCGGCCTGGCGTCCACTGTGGACCTGCTGGGGCACTCGTGGGTGCTGCTCTGCGCGGGCGACGACTCGACGTGGGCTCAGGCCGCTTCCGACGCGGGCGTCGACTGCCACGTCATCGACGACGAGGTGTTCGCCTCGCGCTACGGCCTCTCGGCGGGCGGCGCGTCACTGGTGCGCCCGGACGGCATCGTCGCGTGGCGGGCTCCGGAGCCGGCCGGCGACCCGGCGGGCGAGCTGCGACGGGTGCTGGACGCGGTGCTGTCGCGCTAGCAGCGGCCGAGCACCCAGTGGAAGGTCGCCGGTCCTTCCGGCTCGTGCATGGTCACCGGCTCGTCGACGACCAGCGTGAAACCGGCGGCTTCGAGGAGCCGCCGGTTCTCCGCCGGGGCGTGGCTGCTGAAGAACATCGGCGTGCCGAGCCAGTCGTCCTCGACGCCGTCAGCTTCGCTGCAGCCGAGCGCGGCCAGGAACCAGCCACCGGGCCGGAGCCAGCGCGCGATCCGCGCGAAAAGAGCGCCCTGCTCCTCACGCGGGACGTGCAGCACGGAGTAGAACGCCGTGACGGCGTCGAAGCTGCCGTCCGAAAAGGACACCGCGGCCATGTCCGCCTTCTCGAACCGCGCGCCGGGGACGGTGCGCCGCGCGAGGTCGAGCTGGGCCGACGAAATGTCGACGCCGAGGACGTCGTGGCGTTCGGCGAGCAACGCCGTGCAGGGCACGCCCGCGCCGCAGCCGAGGTCGAGCACGTCGGCGCCGTCGGTGAGCCGGTCGGTCAGCTCGGCCAGGAAGCGCAGCCGGGGATCGTCCGCGATGCGCGCGCTCCACTCCAGGTACCGCTCCGCCGAGCTGTCATAGCCGGATTCGACGATCCGCCGCGCGTCGCTCACCCGTCCGACCCTACCGAGCCGTCCAGGGGTTTCTCGGCCAGAATGAGCCCGTGGTGTCGGTGCGCAGCGTGGTCGACCGGGTGGGGCCGACGCTGCTCCACGCGCTCCAGGTGCCCGACGACTCGCCCGCCGTCGCCGATGTCGTCATCGCCGAGCCCGGCGGGGCGCTCACCCTCGCCGCCGGGGATCTCGTGCTCGGGGTCGCCACCACCGGTCCCGAAGATGCGGCCCAGCTGGTGAAGCGGAGTGCCGAACAGGGCGCCGCCGCCGTGTTGCTCAAGCCGCCGCTGGCCGCGAAGCCGGCCGTCAAGCGCGCCGCGAAGGCCAGCGGGATCGCGCTCGTCCAGGTGCACGCCGCGACGTCGTGGGCGCAGCTCGTCTGGCTGCTGCGGACCGTGCTCGACGCCCTCGCCGACGAGTCCGAAGACCTCGATCCCGGCTCCGGCGACCTCTTCCGGCTCGCCGACGCCGTCGCGTCCGTCGTGGACGCCCCGGTCACCATCGAGGACACCAATTCCCGCGTGCTCGCCTACTCCGCGCGCCAGGACCTCACCGACCCCGCCCGCGTCGCCACGATCATGGGCCGCCGCATCCCCGACGACGTCCTCGCGCGGTTCCGCTCGCGCGGGGTCTTCCGCGAGCTGTCGCGCGGCCGGCAGACGATCTTCGTCCCGGCCCAGCGCGACGGCACGCTGCCGCGGCTGATCGTGCCGATCCGGATGGGCGGCGAGCTGCTCGGGTCGATGTGGGCGGTCGTCGCCGGGCCGGTGTCCGACGAGCGCGCGGCCGCGTTCGCCGACGCCGCCCCGGTCGTCGCGCTGCACCTGCTGCGCCGCCGCGCGCACACCGACGCGCAGCGTCGCGCGTCGGCCGAACTGCTGCGGGGCGTGCTCGAAGGCCGGGCGAACCCGCGCAAGGCGATGGCCGAGCTGGACCTCTCCGACGAGCCGCACCGCGTGGTCGCCATCGAGGTCACCGGCGGCGACGGCCGCGACGCCGAGGGCCTGCGGCTCGCGTTGCTCGAGCGGATCTCCCAGGGCATCGGGCGCCGTCCGGTGGCGACCGAGCTGGGCGGGCTGCTCTACGCCGTGGTTCCCGACAGGCCGGGCCCCGGCGGCTGGGAGGAACTACGCGACGCTCTCGTCGGGACGGGACCCTCCCGGCGCAATGGCGCCGCGCGCGCCGCGGCAGGCGCACCCGGCGAGATCGGTGACCTCTCGGCGTCGCGCGGTCAGGCCGACGAAGCCCTCGGCCTGCTGCGCGCCGAGGTCCTCGACGAGCGCGTGATCACGTTCGACGAAGCCTGGACGGCGCTGACGCTGCACCGCGGCGCGACGGCGGCGGCCGGGGCGAAGGTCGCGGAGCTCGGCCCGCTGGGCGCCCTGCGCGCGCACGACGAGACGGGCAAGGCCGAGTACGTCGAGACGCTCTACGAGTGGCTGCGCCACCCCGGCGACCCGCGCGCGGCGGCGCGCGAGCTGCGGATCCACCCGAACACCCTGCGGTACCGGATGCGCAAGCTCCTCGAACTGGTGCCGCTGGACCTCGACGACCCCGACGTCCGGCTGGCCCTGATCACCCAGCTCGTCGCGCTGCGCTGGAGCTGACGCACCCACCCGGCGTTCACGCGACCAGCAGCGTCTTGCCCACTGTGGCGCGGGACTCCATTGCCGCGTGGGCGTCCGCGGCCTTCTCCAGCGGGAACCGCTGGCCGATCACCGGGACCAGCCGCCCCGCGGCGGCTTCGGACAACGCCGACTCCGTGAACGCCCGCAGCTCCTCCGGGCTCCCGATCGAGCGCACCAGCGAAACTCCGCGCGCCGCAGCGTCGGCTTCGGACACTTGCGCCCACGAACCGCCCGCCAGGCCGTACATCGCCATCCGGCCGCCCGGACGCAGCAGGCCGAACGCCGCCGTGCCGATCGCGCCGCCCACGCCGTCGAAGACGACGTCCACCTCACCGGCCGAAGACGGCCAGTCCGGCAGCAGGTAGTCGACGACGACGTCGGCGCCCACCACCGAAGCCACCTTCGCCGGCCCGCCCGCCGCGGCGACCACCGAAGCACCCGCGGCCTTCGCCAGCTGCACCAGCAGGCCGCCGACGCCGCCCACGGCCGCCTCGACCAGGACCCGATCGCCCGGCCGCACCCTTGTCGCGTGGACCAGCCCCGTCGCGGTGCGGCCGTCCGCGAGCAGCGCCACCGCCGCGTCGAGCGCGAGTGCGTCCGGGACCTCGAACACCGCCGCCGCGTCCACCGCGACGCGCTGCGCGTACCCGCCGGAACCGCCGGTCGACGTCACCACCCGCTGCCCGGCGAGCCCCGGGTCCGCGCCGGGGCCGACCGCGCTGATCACGCCGCCGACGCCGTTGCCGGGGACGATCGGCAACACCGGCCGGAACGGTCCCGTCCCGGACCGCACCTGCGTCTCGACGAAGGTGATGTTCGCGAACGCCACTTCGACCAGCACCTGACCGGGCCCGGGAACCGGGTCCCGGGCCTCCCCCGGCTCCAGCGCTTCCGGCCCGCCGAACTCCCGCAACCACACAGCTCTCATTCCTGCACGCTGCAACCTCCAGCGCGGTCGAAGTCAACGTTCTTGTCCGCCCAGCACCACGAAAGCGTCGATAAAATGTCCGCTCAGCACGATGACACCGCCGTCCGGGTGGTTCACCGTGAGTGGCACCACCGCACCGAATCCGGACGCAGACCGACCCAGGAGGCCGACCGTGCGTATCGCCGTTCCCCGTGAAATCAAGAAGCACGAGTACCGGGTCGCGCTGACCCCGGCCGGGGTGCACGAGCTGGTCGGCCGCGGGCACGACGTCTTCGTCGAAACGGGCGCCGGGGTCGGTTCGTCCATCTCCGACGAGGAGTACGTCGCCGCCGGCGCGAAGATCCTCGCCACCGCCGACGAGACGTGGGCCGAGGGCGAGCTGGTCCTCAAGGTCAAGGAGCCGATCGCCGAGGAGTACCCCCGGCTGCGCGCCGACCAGGTGCTGTTCACCTACCTCCACATCGCTGCCGATCGGCCGCTGACCGACGCGCTGCTGGCCGCGGGCACCACCGCGATCGCCTACGAGACGGTGCAGACCGCCTCCGGCGCGCTGCCGCTGCTCGCCCCGATGTCCGAGGTCGCGGGCCGGCTGGCCCCGCAGGTCGGCGCGTTCTCGCTGATGAAGCCGAGCGGCGGCCGCGGTGTGCTGCCCGGTGGCATCCCCGGCGTGCACCCGGCGCGCGTCGTCGTCATCGGCGGCGGTGTCGCGGGCCTCAACGCCGCCCGCGTCGCGCTGGGCCTCGGCTCGGACGTCGAGATCCTGGACACCAACGTCGACCGCCTCCGCCAGATCGACAACGACTTCGGCGGCCGCATCCGCACCGTGACGTCGACCCGCCTGTCGGTCGAGGAGTCCGTGCTGCAGGCCGACATGGTCATCGGCGCGGTGCTGGTGCCGGGGGCCAAGGCGCCGAAGCTGGTCTCGAACGAGCTCGTCTCGCGGCTGAAGGCCGGCAGCGTCCTCGTCGACATCGCGATCGACCAGGGCGGCTGCTTCGCCGACTCGCGCCCGACCACGCACGACGACCCGACCTACACCGTGCACGAGTCCGTCTTCTACTGCGTCGCGAACATGCCGGGCGCGGTGCCCCGGACGTCGACCTACGGCCTCACGAACGTCACGCTGCCGTACGCGGTCCAGCTGGCCGAGCACGGCTGGAAGGCCGCGCTGCAGGCGGACGCGGCGCTGGCCAAGGGCCTCAACACGCACGCCGGCGCCCTGACGAACGGCCCGGTCGCGGTCGCTCACGACCTCCCGCACACGGCGCTGGAGACCGTCCTCGCCTGACGCTGTTCCACCCGAGCGGGCTCCTGTCGTTCTCCGGCAGGGGCCCGCTCCCCTTTCGCCACCAGCCGACGGCCGAACGCGATCGCGGGCAGCTCCACCCACCGCCGCAGGCCACCCGCGAAGAGCAACGCGACAGCGGAGGTCGCGACGGCCTTCGCGAGTCCCGTCGGCAGCAGCAGCCCGGTCACGCCCGCGGCCCCGGTCTGGGCCAGGTAGAGGGCGTAGGACCGGTCACCGAGGTACGTGAGCGGACGGCTCGCGAGCAGCCGCCGCACCGGCCCCCGCGCGAGCACCGCCACGAGCAGCAAGGCCGCGCCCACCGCGTAGATCGGGACGACGAACTGCCAGCTCCCGCCGAGCGCCCGCCCCAGCGGCTTGACCGACAGCTGCAGCACGCAGAACCCCAGTGCGACCAGCACCGCCACGGCCGGGCTGGTCAGCGGCCGCAGCACCGCGAACCCGCGCGGGTGGTGCAGCGCCAGCGCGAGCAGGCAGCCGACGACCAGCGAGCCGTAGTGCACCGTCAGGCTCGCCCACTGGTGCGCCGGCGCCAGCGGCAGCACGCCGAGCACGACACCCACCGCGCCCGCGCCGATCAGCAGGCGCAGCGCGGTCTTCCCGGTGCGGGCGAACGACGTCAGCACGAGCAGCGCGGGCCAGACGAGGTAGAACTTCTCCTCCACGCCGAGCGACCACGACGTCGGGTACGGCGTGTTGTAGTCGACGACTTCGTTGAAGAACGTCAGGTAGAACGGCAGCGCGTCCGAGAGCCGGCTGCTTTGGTACGTGCCGGCGAGCGTCACCGCCAGCGCCGTCAGGCCGAGCAGCAGGAAGTACACCGGCATGATCCGGAAGACGCGGCGGACGTAGAAGCCGCGCAACGAGATCCGGCCGGTGCGGTCCTCTTCGCGCAGCGCCAGCGTGGTGATGAGGAAGCCGGACAGCACGAAGAACAGCTGGACGGCGATCCACCCCTGCAGCCGGTCGACGACGGGCCCGCCGTAGTGGAAGAACACGACGGCCAGCGCGGCGAGCGCGCGCAGGCCGGTCAGGCCGGGGAACCACGACGACGACCGGTATTCGGCGTGCTCGAGCGGCCGCCAAGAGATGATCATGGCCGCAGCGTCAGTCTTGGACGCTGAACGCAGCCTGAAGCGGGCTTAAGACGTCTTCAGCTCCGGGAGCCGCACGACGAACCGGCTGCCGCCGTCGACCGCGGCCGTGCCGCCGTGGGCGCGGGCGATGTCGGCGACGATCGCCAGGCCCAGCCCGGATCCGCCGTCGTCACTGGCGCGAGCGTCGTCGAGGCGGACGAAGCGGTCGAAGATGCGCTCGCGGTCGGCTTCGGGGATGCCGGGCCCGTCGTCCGTGACGGACAGCACCGCCCACCCGTCCACCGCCGACACCTCGAGGGCGACCCGGGAGGCCGCGTGCCGCTGGGCGTTGTCGACGAGGTTGCGGAGAAGCCGTTCGAGGCGCGACCGGTGCCCGCGCACCACCGGCGTCCCGGTCACCTCGACGTCGATCTTCTCCCGCCCGGCCACGACGGCTTCGACCACTTCGGACAGTGCCACCGGCTCGAGGCGATCCGGCCCGGCGTGGTCGAGCTTGCCGAGCAGCACGAGGTCGGCGACGAGGTCCTGCAGGCGGGTGACGTCGAGCAGCGCGTTCTCGCAGGCGTGCCGCCAGTCGAGCCGGTCGGGGTGGGCCAGCAGCACCTCGAGCTGCGTCCGCAGGGAGGCGAGCGGCGTGCGCAGCTCGTGTGACGCGTCGGAGGTGAACCGGCTCTGGCGCGTGACGGCCTCGTCGAGGCGGGCGAGCATGGTGTTCATCGTTCCGGCGAGGCGCGCGATCTCGTCGCCGGTGCGCGGAGCCGGGACCCGGCGGCTCAGGTCGTGCGCGCCGATCTCGGCGACCTCGCCGCGGATGGCCTCGACCGGGCGCAGCGAGCGGCGTACGGCGAGCCACGCGATCACGCCGATGAGCAGCGCGACCGCGGGGACGCCCGCCGTGAGCACGGTCCGGACCGAGTCGACGGCGGCTTGGCCTTCGGGGTCGATCGAGACGCCGGCGTAGACGTCGTACTTGCTGTCGCCACTGTCGGCGTGGACGACGTGCAGGGTGAGGTACTCGTCGAGGTCGCCGAGTTCGGGGGCGCACCCGACGGAGGCCTGACTGGTGCGGTCGAACTCGTACGGCGCGAGCGTGACATCGGTGTCGTAGGCAGCCAGCGTGGCTTCGCGCAGGACAGGGCAGGACGCGACACTCTTGCCCGCCTGGTCGGTGACCTCGTAGATCGAGTCACGCACGAGCAGCGTCAGATCGGCGGGCCGGGCGCCGGTGTTCAGGAGCTGGACGATCGCGTCGGCGTGGGCGCCGGCGAGCTGGGTGGCGGCGTTCTCCAGGCGGCTTTCGGCCTGGAGCACGAACCACACCGACACAGCCCCGAGCGCGAGCGCCGATGCGGCGAAGGCGGTCACCGCGACGCGGAACCGGGTGGAGCGCGGGAAACTAGGCACCCGAGCCGACCACGTGGTAGCCGGCGCCGCGGACCGTCCGGATGGTTTCGACACCGAAGGGCACGTCGATCTTGCGCCGCAGCGCGCTGACGTGGACCTCGACCAGGTTGGCCGTCGCGGAGGCGGCGAAGTCCCAGAGGTTGTCGAGCAGCTCGGCCTTGGTGACGACCTGCCCGGGCCGTTGCATGAGGTAGGCGAGGAGGGCGAACTCCTTGCCGGTGAGGGTGATGTCGGCGCCGCCGCGCCGGCAGGTCCGGCCGGCCTGGTCGAGTTCGAGGTCACCCAGTTTGAGGACCCCCGGCCGGGTGGCGCCGCCGCGCCGGATGAGGGCACGCAGCCGCGAGAGCAGGACGCCGTAGGAGAACGGCTTGGGCAGGAAGTCGTCGGCGCCGGTGTCGAGGGCCTCGATCTCGTCGTCCTCGCCGTCCTTGGCGGTGAGCATGAGGATGGGGGTGGAGTCGCCCTGGTCGCGCAGCCGGCGGCAGACGCGGTAGCCGTTCAGGCCGGGCAGCATGATGTCGAGGACGATGGCGGAGTAGGGGTGTTCGGTGGCGAGCCAGAGCGCATCCCGCCCGTTGTGGGCGACGTCGACGGCATAGCCCTCGGCGCTCAGCCCGGCCCGCAGGGCTTCGGCAAGCCGCCGTTCGTCTTCCACGAGCAAGATCCGCACCGCGTCACGATGCCACAAGGGGTGCGGGGAAGCCGGGAAGCCGCGACCCCCGACCAGCGGCACCAACCCACGCCAGCCCGGCCGCCCGGCGCTTGCCGTGCGACGAATACGCCAACCAGGCCACGCTCACGGGACAACGCTGGGAGGTGCGGCCGAGGCACCGTGGGGGTCCGGGGGCTCGGCCCCCGGGAGAGGGGATGAAGTGAAGGGCGAAGCCCGAAATGTAACGGCGACCCGCTCAACCAACCTGGGGGTCATTGGGAGCGGGCCGCCAACGACAAGCTTAGAGGGGTTCTGCGGAGTTCGCCGCACCGGGTCGGCAAGTCGAACGAATTCTTTACCAAGTTGATCTGAGTCCCAGCTCACCTCGGCCGCGAAACCTCAGGTCAGCGCCTCACGCAGACCACGCTGGGCAACCGGAACCGGTTGCGGAACGTGACGAACGTCGCTCTCGACGGGTTCGGCCGTTCCGTGCGCGCGGGTGGCGCGGGTAGGGCAGGATGACGCCGCATCAGCGGGAACGTTAGGGGACGGTATGCACGACGGCAGTGGCCGGATTGTGGTGCAGAACCTGAGCAAGCAGTTCGGCGCGGTGAACGCGGTGCAGAACCTCAGCTTCACGGTCGAACCGGGTTCGGTGACGGGCTTCCTGGGTCCGAACGGCGCCGGGAAGACGACGACGTTGCGAATGCTGCTCGGGTTGGTGACGCCGACGGCGGGGACGGCGACGATCAACGGGCGCCCGCACTCGCAGCTGGGGAACCCGGCGCGGGTGGTGGGCTCGGTGCTGGAGAACGAGGGTTTCCACCCGAGCCGGACGGCGCGCAACCACCTCCGCGTGTACGCGGCGGCCATCGGGGTGCCGGACCAGCGGGCGGACCAGGTGCTCGGGCTGGTGGGCCTGGGCAGTGCCGCGGACCGGAAGGCCGGCGGGTTCTCCCTCGGCATGCGGCAGCGGCTCGCGCTGGCGACGGCGCTGCTGGGTGACCCGCAGGTGCTGGTGCTGGACGAGCCGACGAACGGCCTCGACCCGGAGGGCATCCTGTGGCTGCGGAACTTCCTGCGCACGTACGCGCGTGAGCAGCGGCGGACGGTCCTGGTGTCGAGCCACCTGCTCAACGAGGTCGAGCAGCTGATCGACCAGGTCGTGATCATCAGCCAGGGCGTCACGCGCTACTACGGCTCGCTCGACCAGCTGCGCAAGAGCCAGCAGTCGCGCGTGCTCGTGCAGCCGGCGGATCCCTCGGCGCTCGTGAAAGCGTTGCAGGAGAACGGCATCACCGCCGTTTCGCCGACGCCGGACGGCCGGGTCGCGGTCGCCGGGTCGAGCGTCCAGCAGATCGGTGACATCGCCGCGAAGGCCGGGATCGCCGTCTACGGGATGCAGGAGGACCACGCCGACCTGGAGCGGATGTTCTTCCAGCTGACGCAGGGTCAGTTCGCCGGCGGGCCGGGTTACCAGCAGCAGCCCCAGTACCAGGGTCCGCCGCCGCCGGGGTATCCGCCGTCGGGCCCGCAGCAACAGCAGCAGTACCGGGGAGGACCGCAGCAGTGATGGGCAACCTGATCAAGGCGGAGTTCCGCAAGACGCTCTCCCTGAACACGTGGTGGGTGCTGCTGATCCCGCTGGCGCTGGTGGCGTTCTGGCTGACGTTCGCGTGGGGCAAGATCACCAACGACTTCGCGGACTTCCTGAGCTCGGACAGCGACGCCCGGCAGGTCACCCGGTTGATCGGCCTGGACCCGAACCAGGTGCCGGTGGGGCTGCTCGCGCTGGCGCACGGCGTGAACATCGCCCAGCTCGTCCCGGGCCTGTTCGGCATCTTCGCGCTGGCCGGCGAGTACCGCAGCAAGACGATCACGACGACCTTCCTGACCGCGCCGAACCGGATCACGGCCCTGACCGCGAAGATGCTCACCTACGTCGCGTGGGGCGCGATCTACGGTCTGGTCAGCTTCGGGGTCTCGGCGATCGCCGTCATGTCGTCGGTCGACTCGGGCCGCTGGCCGTCGGCGGGCCAGTGGCTGGCCGCACTCGGCGGGACGGTGCTCGCCGCGGTCCTGGTGACGTTGTTCGGCATCGGGTTCGGCGCGGTGCTGCGCAGCGTGCCGCTGGCGGTCGTGCTGTTCCTGGTGTGGTTCCTGATCGTGGAGAACGTGCTGGTGATCCTGCTCTGGGGCCAGACGACCCTGCTGGGCGGGATCCTGCCGAACGGCACCGCGAACGGCATCGTCGGCGGCATCGCCGCGGACGCGTTCGGGTTCAACTCGCTCAACTTGCCCGCCGACGTCAACACGGGGGCGCAGCTGCTGCTGCAGTACACCGCGGCGGCGCCCGGCGTGCTCTCGTGGTGGGCTTCGGCGCTGATCTTCTTCGCCTGGACGATGCTGTTCTTCGGCCTCGGCTGGGCGGGCAACCAGAAGCGCGACATCACGTAAGTTCCCGTGGTCCGTGAAGGCCTCCTTACCGGCTCGAGACGCCGGTAAGGAGGCCTTCACGGCTTTCCGGGAAATATTTTGTCGGTGGCGGCGCTTAGTGTGACAACGTGACCATCGCTCCGCCCCGCTCCCGTCAAGAGCTCCCACCCGCTGAGACCGTCGGCTGGGTCCGCCGGCTGTCCGCCGCGGCTTGGGAGCACCGCGCCATTGTCGTGCTGTCGCTGCTCGCCGCCGTCTTCAGCGTCGGTGTGCAGGCCGCGAGCCCGCTGCTGGTGCGCACGGCGGTGGACGACGCCGTGGCGGGGCGGACCGGGGCGCTGCCCGGGATCGCCGTCTTCCTGGTGGCGCTGCAGCTGGTCGCGTTCGCCACCGCGTTCCTGCGCCGGTACTTCGGCGGGAAGCTCGCCCTCGACGTCCAGCACGACCTGCGGCAGCGCGTCTTCAACGCGGTCTCGCGCCTCGACGGCGGCAAGCAGGACGCGCTGCGCACCGGGCAGGTCGTCTCGCGGGCCATCTCCGACCTGCAGCTGGTCACCGGGATCCTGATGCAGGTCCCGCTCTCGTTCGGTTCGGTGATCTTCGCGCTGCTGTCGTTCGCGGCGATGCTGTGGATGTCCCCGATGCTGACGCTGATCGCGCTGGTCGTCACGCCCGCGGTCGGCATCGTCATCGCCCGCAGCCGCAAGCGCCTCTTCCCGGCGACGTGGTCGGCGCAGCAGCGCGCGGCCGACGTCGCGCAGCAGGTCGAGGAGACCGTCACCGGCGTGCGCGTCGTGAAGGGCTTCGGCCAGGAGACGCGGGAGGTCTCGAAGCTCGAAGGAACCGCGCGCAAGCTGTTCGGGGAGCGGCTTCGCGCGGCGAAGCTGTCGGCGGTGCCGACGGCGACCACCGCGGCCCTGCCCGCCGCCGGCCAGGTCGCCGTGCTCGGCATCGGCGGTGTCCTCGCGCTGAACGGCTCGATCACCCTCGGCACCTTCCTCGCCTTCGCGACCTACCTCGCGACGCTGATCGGCCCGGCCCGGATGCTGTCCGGCCTGGTCGTGCAGGCCCAGCTGACCCGCGCCGGCGCCGAGCGCGTGTACGAGCTGATCGACGCGCAACCGGAGGTCGTCGACGCCCCCGGCGCGCGCCCGCTGCCGGAGGGGCCGCTCGGCGTCGAACTGGCCGACGTCCGGTTCGGCTACACGCGCACCGACCCGGTGCTGGCCGGGTTGTCGGTCACCGCGAACCCGGGCGAGACCCTCGCGCTGGTCGGCACCGCGGGCTCCGGGAAGTCGACGATCTCCCTGCTGCTGCCCCGGTTCTACGACGTCCACGCGGGCTCGGTGCGGGTCGGCGGCCTCGACGTCCGGGACGTCCCGCTGCGGCAGCTGCGGCAGGCGATCGGCGTGGTGTTCGAGGAGGCGTTCCTGTTCTCCTCGTCGATCCGGGACAACATCGCGTACGGCCGCCCGGACGCGAGCGACGAGGAGATCGTCGCGGCGGCGCGCGCGGCCGAAGCCGACGAGTTCATCCGCGTCCTCCCCGACGGTTACGACACGCTGGTAGGCGAGCGCGGGCTGACGCTGTCGGGCGGGCAGCGGCAGCGCCTCGGGCTGGCCCGGGCGCTGATCACCGACCCGCGGATCCTCATCCTCGACGACGCGACGTCGGCCATCGACACCGTCACCGAGGCGGCGATCCACGACACCCTGCGGTCGGTCACCGCGAGCCGCACGACGCTGCTGATCGCGCACCGGCGCTCGACGCTGGCCCTGGCCGACCGGATCGCGGTGCTCGACGAGGGCCGCGTCGTCGACGTCGGCACCGAAGACGAGCTGATGGCGCGTTGCCCGCTGTTCCGTGAGCTCGTCGCC
This sequence comes from Amycolatopsis sp. NPDC051106, assembly GCF_040682775.1. Lineage (NCBI taxonomy): Bacteria > Bacillati > Actinomycetota > Actinomycetes > Pseudonocardiales > Pseudonocardiaceae > Amycolatopsis > Amycolatopsis sp. NPDC051106. The sequence goes on from NZ_JBFBBQ010000061.1 coordinate 23,184, forward strand.
GGCCCGGGCGACGACGTGGAGGAGAAGCACCGCTGCGAAGGCCTCGACTGCGACCAGGCCGGGATCACGCAGGCGCTGTGGCCACGCGACGAAAGCCGTGACGAGGTCGACGACCTGGCCGACGCCGCCCGTCAGCGCAGCGGCAACCCGAACAGCAGCGGCTTCGTGGGCGGGGGCGGCGGCCTCGACGTGCCGCCGACGCCGGAGCTGATCGAAGGCGTGCGCAAGCTCCCGGCCGCCGTCGACGAGCCGCGGATGTCCGATGTGGACGTCACCGCACCCGACCCCGGCTTCCGGCTGGCCCGGCTGCTGCGGCCGGTCCGCTGGCCCCTGGCGCTGGTGATCGGGCTGGTGGCGGCGGACGCGCTGGCGTCGATCGCGCTGCCGGCGCTGTACCAGTTCGGCGTCGACCACGGCGTCCGCGCGGGTGTGGAGTCGATGATCTGGCTGGCCGCCGGGATCGGCGCCGTGGTGATCGCGGCCGACTGGCTGGTGGTGTTCGCGCAGACGCGCCTGACCTCGCGGGTCGGCGAGACGGTGCTGTATGCGCTGCGCGTCCGCAGCTACGCGCACCTGCAGCGGCTCGGGCTCGACTACTACGAGCGCGAGCTGTCCGGAAAGATCATGACCCGGATGACGACGGACGTCGACGCGCTCTCGACGTTCCTGCAGACCGGCCTGGCCACCGCGGTCGTCAGCGCGCTGACGCTGGCCGGGATCACGGCGGCGCTGCTGGTCACCGACGCCGGGCTGGCGCTGTTCGCGCTGGCCATGGTGCCGGTGCTGGCCGTCGCGACGGTGATCTTCCGGCGCGCGGCGTCGAAGGCGTACAACGAGGCCCGCGAGCGGGTCAGTCTCGTCAACGCGGACATGCAGGAGAACATGAGCGGCCTGCGCGTCGCCCAGGCGTACACGCGCGAAGACCGCTCCGCGGAGGCGTTCGCTTCGCGCAGCGACGACTACCGGCGCTCGCGGCTACGGGCGCAGCGGTACGTGGCGACGTACTTCCCGCTCGTGGCACTGCTGTCCGACCTGGCGACCACGACGGTGCTGGTGGCGGGCGCGAACCGCGTCTCGGCCGGGACGCTGTCGGCCGGCGTGCTGCTGGCGTTCCTGCTGTACCTGCAGCAGTTCTTCTCGCCGATCCAGCAGCTGTCGTCGGTGTTCGACGGCTACCAGCAGGCCCGCGTCGGCCTGAACCGGATCGGCGACCTGCTGCGGACGCCGACGTCGGTGCCGGCGGCGGAGAACGCCGTCGCGGCGCCGGCCCGGCTGCGCGGCGAGGTGTCGTTCAAGGACGTCGACTTCTCCTACACCGGCACCGAAGGCAAGGCGCTGGAGCAGTTCTCGCTGGACGTCGCGGCCGGGGAGACGATCGCCCTGGTCGGCGCGACCGGCGCGGGCAAGTCGACGGCGGTGAAGCTGGTGGCGCGCTTCTACGACGTCACCGGCGGCGAGGTCCGGATCGACGGCACGGACGTCCGCGAGTACGAGCTCGCCGGGCTGCGGCGCCGGATGGGCGTGGTGCCACAGGAGGCGCACCTGTTCTCGGGCACGGTGGCGGACAACGTCCGCTACGGCCGCCCCGCGGCGTCCGACGCCGAGGTCGAGGCGGCGGTCCGGGCGGTGGGCGCGTTCGACGGCGTCGCGGCCCTGCCGGCGGGGTTCCTGCAGCCGGTGGGCGAACGCGGCCGGTCGCTGTCGGCGGGGCAGCGTCAGCTGGTGGCGCTGGCCCGGGCGGAACTGGTGGACCCGGACGTCCTGCTGCTCGACGAGGCGACGGCGGCGCTGGACCCGTCGACGGAGGCGGCGGTCCTGCGGGCGACGGAGCACGTGGCCCGCCGCCGCACGACGTTCGTGGTGGCCCACCGCCTGGCCACGGCGGCCCGCGCCGACCGCATCGTGGTCCTGGACCACGGCCGCATCGCGGAGACGGGAACCCACGAAGAGCTCCTGGCGGCGAACGGCCTCTACGCCCGCCTCTGGTCCCTCGGCTGACCCCGTAACTCGCGTGATCGAGCCCGGAACTCGCGTGATTGAAGCCGGATCTCGCGAGTTCCGGCTTCAATCACGCGAGTTACGGCTTTGATCACGCGAGATGCCCGCTCAATCACGCGGTGATACCCCTCCAATCACGCGAGATGCCCTCTTGAGCACGAAAGTTCGTGGCCGTGGCCGGGCCGCGCTGGGAGCATGGTGGGCATGTTCGAAGAGAAGCGGGTCCCCGACCGGCAGGTCCGTGCGGCGCAGACGCAGACGACCGTCCGGGTCTACCAGGCCTGCTCACCCGCGGTCGCCGACGCCGCGCTCGCGAAGCAGACGTTCGAGGAGCGGGGTGGCACGACGTGGCTCATGCCGTCCTTCCGCTGGGCGGCCTACGGCAGCGGCAACGGGAGCAAGCCCGGCCGGGAGCGCATCCTGGCCGTCGACCTCACCCGGGGCGGCTTCGAGGAGGCGCTCGCCCGGTCGGCCGGCGGCGGTCCGGTGCTCGTCCGGTGGGACGCAGAACGAGACCTCGACCACACCGCCCTGAACTTCGAGGCGATCCGGATCGGCCTGACCGGCGACGTCCTCGACGACTACGCCGACGAGTGGATCACCGCCATCACCGACGTCACGCCCGTCATGCGGGACATCTCCGGCCTCCTGGCCACCGACCAGCTGCACAAGGCCGTCAAGCTGGTCCCGCACGAGCCGCCGTACCCACTGAGCGAGGACCTCGCCAAAGCCGTCGACGCAACCGGCTAAGGCAGCGCCCGCCACTTCAGCGAGCCCAGCCCCGCCGCCTCGACGTCGGGCCGGGAGGCCCACCGGACCGTCCCCGGCCGCACGTGCACCCCGGCCCCGACCAGCCAGTCCGGCTCCTCCGGCTCGACGTGCTCGAACGACTCGAAGTCCGCCGGCGTCGGCCAGACCGCCTGGCACGAGTCGCACCGCAGCACGACCGTGCCGGACTCCGTCACCAGCGGCCGTACCAGGCCCTGGTCCCAGAACGAAGGACATTCGACCAGCCACATCCGTCCAGGGGAACCCGCCGCGGTGAACGTTCCCGGACCCGCGGACGAACCCCGGCGGAAGAGGCCGCGAACCTTGTACCGGGTCCAGCGCTTAAGGTTCCCTTAGCACATCTTGATCGAGTCAGTGACCGATCCCCTAGTGCGCCACGCCTCACACAGGCCGGTTCCATCACAACGCGGTCATCGAAGGGGTTAGCCTGGTAGGCGCATCAGCGGATTCATGATCGAGATCGAGACGGATAGAGGCGAGCCCAAGCCGTGTCCAGCAGCAGCCCTGCGTCACAGTTCGGCCCCAACGAGTGGCTGGTCGAAGAGATGTACGACCAGTTCCTCGCAGACCCCAGTTCAGTCGATGCCGCCTGGCACGACTTCTTCGCGGACTTCAAGCCGACGCAGAACGCGCAGGCCAAGGCGGACAACGCCCGGCAGCAGCAGTCCGACGCCAAGACCGCCACCAACGGCCAGGCCTCCGCGCCGTCGGCCGAGGCGGTGCGGAACGCCGAGTCGGCGGCCAAGCAGTCGGCGACCAAGCCGGTCGCGGCCACGTCGGCCCCCTCGAAGACGGAGTCGAAGCCGGAGCCTGCGGCCGCGCCGAAGCCGGCCGCGCCGAAGCCGGCCGCTGCCAAGGCGGACGCGAAGAAGGAAGAGCCGGAGTCGAAGCAGCTGCGCGGTGCCGCGGCCGCCATCGCGAAGAACATGGACGCCTCCCTGAGCGTCCCCACCGCGACCAGCGTGCGCGCGGTCCCGGCGAAGCTGATGGCCGACAACCGCATCGTCATCAACAACCACCTCAAGCGCACCCGCGGCGGCAAGATCTCCTTCACGCACCTCATCGGCTACGCCATGGTGCGGGCGCTGAAGAACTTCCCGAACATGAACCGGCACTACCAGCTGATCGACGGGAAGCCGTTCGCGATCACGCCGGAGCACGTCAACTTCGGGCTCGCGATCGACATGAAGGGCAAGGACAACTCTCGCACGCTCGTCGTGGCCTCGATCAAGGGCTGCGAGGACATGTCGTTCCTGCAGTTCTGGCAGGCGTACGAAGAGATCGTCAAGAAGGCCCGCAACAACAAGCTGACCGCGGACGACTTCTCCGGCACCACGATCTCGCTGACCAACCCGGGCGGCATCGGCACCAACCACTCGGTGCCGCGCCTGCAGGCCGGCCAGGGCGCCATCATCGGCGTCGGCGCCATGCAGTACCCGGCGGCGTTCGAGGGCACCAGCGAGAAGACGCTGGTCGACCTCGGCATCAGCAAGATCATGACGCTGACCTCGACGTACGACCACCGCATCATCCAGGGCGCGGAGTCCGGCGAGTTCCTCAAGCGCATCCACCAGCTGCTGCTCGGCGAAGACGGCTTCTACGACGACGTCTTCACCAGCCTGCGCCTGCCGTACGAGCCGATCCGCTGGGTCGCCGACATCCCGGACGGCCCGGTCGACAAGACCGCCCGCGTCATCGAGCTCATCGACGCGTTCCGGATGCGCGGCCACCTGATGGCCGACACCGACCCGCTGAACTACCGGCAGCGCAGCCACGCCGACCTGGACGTGCTGAGCCACGGGCTCACCCTCTGGGACCTCGACCGCGAGTTCCCGGTCGGCGGCTTCGCCGGCCAGGAGCGGATGAAGCTGCGCGACATCCTGGGCGTGCTGCGCAACTCCTACTGCCGCACGGTCGGGATCGAGTACACCCACATCCTCGACCCCGAGGAGCGGCGCTGGATCCAGGAGCGCGTCGAGATCCCGCACGAGAAGCCGGACCCCGCGGTCCAGAAGTACGTGCTCTCGAAGCTGAACGCCGCCGAGGCGTTCGAGACGTTCCTGCAGACCAAGTACGTCGGCCAGAAGCGCTTCTCGCTCGAAGGCGGCGAGACGGCGATCCCGCTGCTCGACACGCTGCTGGACAAGGCCGCCGAGCACGAGCTCGACGAGGTCGTCATCGGCATGCCGCACCGCGGCCGGCTGAACGTGCTGGCCAACATCGTCGGCAAGCCGATCAGCCAGATCTTCCAGGAGTTCGAGGGCAACCTCGACCCGGGCCAGGCGCACGGCTCCGGTGACGTGAAGTACCACCTCGGCGCCGAGGGCAAGTACTTCCGCATGTTCGGCGACGGCGAGACGAAGGTGTCGCTGACGGCGAACCCGTCGCACCTGGAGACCGTGGACCCGGTGCTCGAGGGCATCGTCCGCGCGAAGCAGGACCTCCTGGACAAGGGCGGCGAGGGCTACACCGTGCTGCCGGTCCTGATGCACGGCGACGCGGCCTTCGCGGGCCAGGGCGTCGTCGCCGAGACGCTGAACCTGTCGCTGCTGCGCGGGTACCGCACCGGCGGCACCGTGCACGTGATCGTCAACAACCAGGTCGGCTTCACGACCGCGCCGGAGCACTCGCGCTCCAGCCAGTACGCCACCGACGTCGCGAAGATGATCGGCTCGCCGATCTTCCACGTGAACGGCGACGACCCGGAGGCCGCGCACTGGGTGGCCAAGCTGGCCGTCGAGTACCGGCAGGCGTTCCACAAGGACGTCGTCATCGACCTGATCTGCTACCGCCGCCGCGGCCACAACGAGGGCGACGACCCCTCGATGACGCAGCCGGCGATGTACGACATCATCGACACGAAGCGTTCGGTGCGGAAGACCTACACCGAGTCGCTGATCGGCCGCGGGGACATCTCCGTCGAAGAGGCCGAAGCCGCGCTGCGCGACTTCTCGAGCCAGCTGGAGCACGTCTTCAACGAGGTGCGGGAGCTGGAGAAGCACCCGGCGAAGGCGAGTCCCTCGGTCGAGGAGGAGCAGCAGGTCCCGGCCAAGGTCGCCACGGCGATCACCAGCGAGACGCTGGAGCACATCGGCGACGCGTTCGTGAATGTGCCCGAGGGCTTCACGCCGCACCCGCGCGTCAAGCCGGTCATGGAGCGCCGCCACAAGATGTCCCGCGAAGGCGACATCGACTGGGCGTTCGGCGAGCTGCTCGCCTTTGGGTCGCTGGCGATGGAGGGCCGGCTCGTCCGGCTGTCCGGCCAGGACTCGCGGCGCGGCACGTTCACCCAGCGGCACTCGGTGTTCATCGACCGCAAGACCGGCCAGGAGTACTCGCCGCTGCAGAACCTGGCCGACGGCCAGGGCCGCGTGATGATCTACGACTCGGCGCTGTCGGAGTACGCGGCCGTGGGCTTCGAGTACGGCTACTCGGTGGCCAACCCCGAGTCGCTGGTCATGTGGGAAGCGCAGTTCGGTGACTTCGTCAACGGCGCGCAGACCGTCATCGACGAGTACATCTCCTCCGGCGAGGCCAAGTGGGGCCAGCGCTCGGACGTCGTGCTGCTGCTGCCGCACGGCCACGAGGGCCAGGGCCCGGACCACACGTCCGGCCGCATCGAGCGGTTCCTCTCGCTGTGCGCGGAGGGCTCGATGACGGTGGCGGTGCCGTCGACCCCGGCGAACTACTTCCACCTGCTGCGCCGGCACGCCCTCGACGGCATCCAGCGCCCGCTGGTCGTGTTCACGCCGAAGTCGATGCTGCGCAACAAGGCCGCGACGTCGGCGACCGGCGACTTCACCGGCCAGAGCCGGTTCATGTCGGTCATCGACGACGTCACGCCGGACCCCGCGAACATCCGCAAGGTGCTGCTGACCTCCGGGAAGCTGTACTGGGAGCTGGTCGCGGAGCGCACCAAGCGCGAGGCGCACGACGTCGCGATCGTGCGGATCGAGCAGTACTACCCGCTGCCGAAGAAGAAGCTGGTGGCGGCGCTGGAGCGCTACACGAACGCGTCGCAGGTCGCGTGGGTCCAGGAGGAGCCGGAGAACCAGGGCGCGTGGCCGTTCTTCGGCCTCAACCTGCCGCGCAAGTTCCCGGAGCTGCTCTCGGGCCTGCAGGTCGTGTCGCGCCGTCCGATGGCGGCGCCGTCGGCCGGCTCGTCGAAGGTGCACGAGGTTGAGCAGAAGGCGCTGATCTCGAAGGCGTTCGACTAATCGCTTGACGGTCCGTGAAGGCCTCCTTACCGGCATCTTGAGCCGGTAAGGGGGCCTTCACGGCTTTCGGGAGAGCGTCAGCCGCCGGAAGTGATCGAGAACGGCGCCCAGTTCACCGCCGCGCGGAAGGGCCGCTCCGCGTAGCCCGGGCCGAGCGCGCGCTGGCGGGCGATGTCCGCCGCGGCTTCCTCCGCGGACACCTCCCGGAGCTGCTGACGCCGGTGCCGGCACGCGGCGAACTCCTCGACGTTCCCCGCCGCGCGGTGCGCCACCGAAAGCAGCGTGTAGGCCAGCGCCAGGTCCAGTCCCCCCGCGGCCACCCGCTCGACGACCCAGGTCAGCAGCTCCCGGGCACTGGCCGCCGCGATGCGGCGCTGGGCGTCGGTCAACGCCGTGCTCACCGCTTCGAGCGACCAGTCGCCGTCCGCGCCGAGCCGGTCGTGGAACCAGAGCATGAGCACCGCCGTCGCGAGGTCCGGGACCGGGCGGAACGTGCTGACCAGCGCCGTCGCCCCCGCGGCGAGCAGGGTGCTCGCGATGCCGGTCAGCTCGTCGCCGGTCCGGACCCGGTGCTTGCCGCTCTGGCAGGAGCCGAGCACGACGAGCGCGCCCGACCAGTCCAGCGAGGCCAGCCGCGGCAGCGTCACCTGGTCCGGCCGGCCCTCGGGACCGGCGAGCAGCAGGCCGGAGCGTTCGGGCCGGGCTTCGTCGAACACGGCGTGGCACGCCAGGTGCACCAGGCGCGCGGTGCCGTCGAGGGCGCCGGCGAGCCAGTCGAAGGTCAGGTCGCCGCCGTACCGCGCTTCGCCGCCCAGCCGGGCCGCGACACCGGCCGCCTCCGCCCGCGCGAACGGCAGGTCGCCGAGCGGGTCGCCGCCGATGACGAGCGACTCCCGCCGCGTCCACGACCCGCTGTGCGCCGCGCGCAGCAGGGACGCGCTGGGCACCACGAACGTCCCGGGCCGCGGCTCGATCCCGCCGTCCTCGCGCGGAACGAGGTGGAGTGACGCCAGGTGGAGCACGCCGTGCGGCGCGACGTACACGTCGGTGCGGACGTCCCCGACGAGCCGCGCCAGCCGCTGGTACACCGGCTGGGCGAGCAGGCGGTCGAGGCCGCGCGGGTCGTCCTCGTTCAGCAGCCGGTGGAACTCGGCCAGTCCGGGATCGCCGGCCGGGACGACCAGCCGGACCCCGATCTCCCCGGCGGCCACCGTGAAGACGTAGATGCCCTTGCCGCCGGTGAAGAACTCGAGCAGCGTCCGCTCACCGCGCAGCGAGAGCAGCGCGCGGACGTCCGGGCCGGTGGACGGCGTCGCCAGCCGGTGCAATCGGACATCGGCCGGGAGCTGGTCCCAGACGTCTTCGAGCCGGCCGCGGACGTCCTCGATCTCCTTGTCGACTTCGGAAAGCCGGGTGACGCGCTCGCGCGGGGAGAGCTCGTCGCCGAGTGACCGCGTGCGCAACCGCACGAGCCGCTGCCAGAGCTGTTCCTCTTCGTCCGCCAGCGGATCGTCCACGACGGGCGGCCGGTCGCGCACGGCGTCGAGCAGGGCACGGGACTTCGCGGCCTGCACCAGCTCGAACGCCCGCTCGGCGTGCCCGAGGTCGATCGCGACCTCGACGGCCTGCGTGTACGGCGGCTCGAGGTACACCGCGAACCGGCCGGCCTCCCCGACGTCGACGGCGCCGCGGCGCAGCTCCGAATGGGCGGTACAGGCCCGTTCCAGGCGCTGCAGCGTCTCCTCGCTCCACCGCCCGTCCTCGAAGGCGAGCCCGCCGAGCACGGTGTTGACGACGAACACCAGCGCGTCGTCCGAAGTCGCCGCCAAAGCCGCTTCGAGCTGTGCGGCGATCTCCGCGGCCTCGTCGCTCTTCCCCTGCCGGAACAGGAAGTGCATCAGCCGGGCGCGCCGGCTCGCGTAGCGTCCGGGCATGTCGTCGGCCGACCGCTGGCCGGCGGCGACGAACCGCCGCAGGTACCGCTCCTCCAGTTCGACGGCACCGTGCTCGGCCGCGATGCCGGCGGCGACCCCGTCGAGGACACCGCCGTCGACGATGGTCGCGAGCTCTTCGCGCTGCGACTCCGTCAGCTCGACGCCGGGCAGCCGCTCGGCTGCCTCCCGGTCGCGGACGAACGTCTGCAGGCCCCGGGCCCGCGCCAGCAGCTCGACGGCCCGGACCGGCAGGACGTTCTCGAACCGGCGGCTCAGGCTGCACTGGTTGATCAGGGCGGTCAGCTCGCGCCGGGCGTCGCCGAGCTGGTTCGCGTACTGCTTCGCGCGCTCCAGGTACTGCCACGCCGTTTCGTGGTCGCCGGTCTCCATGTACAGGTAGCCGAGGCTGTTCCACACCCGCGGCAGGCAGTGGACGGCACCGAGGTGGTCCCACGCCGCCTCGGCCTGCCGGAGGAGCCGTTCGGCGTCGGCGTACCGGTGCCGCCCCAGCAGCCGCTCCCCTTCGTCGGTGGCGTCGGACGCGGTCTTCGCGAGGAGCCCGATCTCCAGTGCCGCGTCGGCCGGGTGCTCCCCGGCGAACTTCTCCTCGGTCCGCTGCTCGATCCGGCGCACCATCTGCTCGTGCCCGGTCGTGTAGCGCTCGACGTCGACTTCGGCGTGCAGGCGGTGGATGAGGTCGTGGGCATCGACGAAGGCTTGCGTCGCGGCTTCGGCGTCCACCCCGCGAGCCCGCAGGGCGAGGTTGTGCAGGGCGACGAACTCGTCGTAGCCCGCGCCGGCCTCGCGGAACATCGCCGCGGCTTCGCGGGTCTTCGCGACGGACTCCTCGACGCGGCCCTGCCGGTGCAGCTCTTCGGCGAGGTTGTCGGTGGTGATCGCCCGGACGGCCGGCGCCTGCCCCGGGACGGCCAGTGCCTCCTCGTACCGCTCGGCCGCCCGCGCGTCCCCGCGCCGCGACAGCACCAGCGCGTGGTTCTGCAGCGCGGCCCGGTAACCGTCGGCGTCCCCCGAAGCCTCGGCCGCCCTGACGGCTTCGGCGAGGTACTCGTCGGCTTCGGGCAGCCGGTCGTCGGCCAGCTCCACCAGGCCGAGCCCCTCGAACGCGGCACTGACCGCGTTGAGGTCTTCCAGCTCCCGGGCGATTCCGAAGGCGAGGGCGTACGCCTTGCGGGCGTCGTCGAACTGCCGTGCCAGGCGCGCGGCCTGGCCCAGCAGCCGGTAGAACGCGAACACCGTCAGCCGGTCGGCGGACTCGTCCTCCGCGAGCTCGAGCCCGCTCATCAGGGTTCCGTAGGCGTCCTGGTGGCGCCCTTCGCCGAGGAGCCGGTGGACGTGCTGGATCAGGCCCAGCAGCTGCAGGTCGGACTCCGTGGGCCCGGTCACGCCCCGGCCGCCCGGATGATGGCGACCGGGTCGTCGACGAGGGGAGCCACCGCGGGCTCGCTCGTCGTGCCGCGGTACTCCGCCATCTCCAAGTCCGAGAAGCGCTCGACCAGCTCGCCGTAGAGCCGCTGGTACTCGGCGAAGAGGATTTCCTGCTGGGGCCGGGTCAGGTCGTCGGTGAAGATCGCCCCCGCGGTCTTGCGCCAGGCGCGTTGGGCAGCGCCGAGCTCGCCCGCGATCACCTGCTCCTTCGTCCGCTCCCACAGCGGGTAGAAGGCGAGCTTGCGGTAGTCGTCGCGCTCGGTCTTCGCTTCGACGCTGACCAGGATGAAGTCGTGTTCGGTGTAGGGCACGAGGGTGACGCCGTCGTCGAGGAGGCGGTGCAGCCGCCCGTCGGAGACACGCAGGGACGCCAGCTCCGCCGCCGACGCCGCCGTGCGCGGCCGGCGCATCACGCAGTAGTTCAGCGGCTCGAAACCCCTCTGCCACGACCGGTAGGCGCCGACGCGGAGCTCGACGTCCGGGGACTCGAGGAACGACTCGATGCCGCGGATCAGCGACGACGCCAGCGGCACGGCGCCGGCGAGCCCGCCGAACCCGACCGCCGAGGCGACGTCTTCGACGACCTTCAGCGAGCGCGCGATCCAGTCGGTGGTCTTGGCCCGGAACAGCGCGACCAGCAGGCTGACCTCGTCGCCTTCGTACGGGACCGGCCCGGCGACCCGGACGTTGGCGATCTCGACGGCGTCGTCGGCGCCGGTGACCTGGAACCGGCGCGCGAGCTCGGCGCTGCTGAGCACCGTGGGCACCGCGACGGTGTTCCCCTTGTGGGCGAACTCGGTGACGATCGTCCCGAAGGGCAGGTACTCGCGCCACAGCTCGCGGGCGCGGGTCAGCCACATCTGCTGGAGCCGGACTTCGAGGTAGACCTGGCCGGGCGCGAACGCCGGCGCCGGCGCGGAGTCCACCGCCGGAACCTGCACGGCGACGATGCCCTCGGCCTCCCGCTTGACGACGCGGTCGACCAGTTCCCGAATCCCCATGGTTTCCCCTCATCCGGTTCGGTCCGATTCTAGGGTGAGCGGGCGAAAACGGCTTTCGCCCGCGGCCGGTTCGCGGCAAGGTGGCGGCCATGCTGATCCGCCGCGAGACGCCCGCCGACCGGAGCACCGTCCACACGATCCACAGCGAGGCCTTCCGGCGCGAACCCGGTGTCACCCCGGTCGAGGCGCCGCTGGTGGACGAGCTGCGCGCGGACGGCGACCTGCTCGACGCGCTCTCGCTGGTGGCCGTCCGCGATGGCGAGGTCGTCGGGCACGTGTGCTGCAGCCGGGCCCGCGTCGGCGACGACACGACGTCGGCCGTCGGGCTGGGGCCGCTCGGCGTGCTGCCCGCGCACCAGGCGTCCGGCGTCGGCTCGGCGCTGGTGCACGCGGTGCTCGGCGCGGCGGACGCGCTCGGGTACGGCGTGGTCGTGCTGCTCGGCAACCCGGCGTACTACGGGCGGTTCGGCTTCGTCACGGCGTCGACGCTGTCGATCACGGCGCCGGATCCGGCCTGGGACAAGCACTTCCAGGCCCGCACGCTCACCGGCTACAAACCCACGCAGGCGGGCGCGTTCGAGTACGCGCCGGCGTTTTCCCGGATCTGAGGAGCCTTCGCATGTACGCACCGAGCTCGTCCGTCGGCGTCCGGATCAACCGCGAGCAGCCGCCGGCCAGGCTGGTCGAGCTGGCCCGCCAGGCGGAAGCCGCGGGCCTCGACGAGGTCTGGCTGGTCGAAGACTGCTTCTGGGCGGCGGGGATCGCCACCGTGGCCACGGCGCTGGCGGCGACGTCGACGATCAAGGTGGGCATCGGCGTCCTGCCGGCGGTGGCCCGCAACCCGGCGATCGCGGCGATGGAACTGGCGGCGCTGGCCGAGCTGCACCCGGGCCGGCTGATCGGCGGGCTGGGCCACGGGGTGGCGTCGTGGATGCGCCAGATCGGCGCGTACCCGGCTTCGCCGTTGGCGGCGCTGGAGGAGACGCTGGTGGCGGTCCGCCGGCTGCTGGCGGGCGATCGGGTGACCACGCAGGGCCGGCACGTCACGTTGGACGAGGTGGAACTGGTGTTCCCGCCGGCCGTGGTGCCGCCGGTGCTGGCCGGGGTTCGCCGGCCGAAGTCGCTGGCGATCGCGGGTGCGTCCGCCGACGGTACGATCTTGGCGGAGCCCGCGCCGCCGGAGTACGTCCGGACGGCGCTGGAAGGCGTCGCTGCCGGGCGTTCTGCGGAGGGCGCACCTGACCATCATGCGGTGGTGACGTACAACTGGCTGGCCTTGGGTGACCCCGAGCGGGCGCGCCGGACGGTGGCGGAGTCGCTGACTCCCGGTGCGCGGGTGCAGGTCGAGGGGCTGCCGTTCGCTTCGGAGCTGCTGGCGCTGGTGGATTCGTCGTCCACTGTGGACGAACTGGCGGCCGGGCTGCGGCCGGAGTGGATCTCGCGGCTGGCCGTCTGCGGCGAGCTGGACCAGTGCGTCGCCGCGGTGCGTGCGCTGCACGAGGCCGGGAGCGGGTCGGTGGTGCTGCTGCCGCTGCCGGAGGAACCGCCGGAACGGGGCATCGAGGACGCGGGCCTCCTGGCAGCGGCCTTGCGTCGTTAGACGGCCTCGAGGACGAAGAACAGGAAGCCCAGGAAGGCCCCGGAGGAGAATTTCGACAGCTCGTCGGGGAAGAGCTCACGGGCTTCCGGCGCGAAAGGCGGTTCGCTGATCACGGCGGTGCGGAAACCGGCCGCGGTGAAGGCGTCGGTCATCGCGTGCAGTGGGCGGTGCCAGAAGGTGAGCTCGGCCTTCTGACCGTTGAAGTCGTACTCGTCGGTCCACTGGGCGACGGCGAAGTAGTCGCCTTCGGGGTGGATCACCTTGTAGAGGATCGGGTGGTTGACGGCCACGATCAGCCGGCCGCCGGGCTCGAGCACGCGCCGGAGTTCGGCCAGCGGCGCGTTCCAGTCCTCCAGGTAGTGCAGGACCAGGGCCGCGACGACGTCGTCGAAGGCACCGTCGGGGTAGGGCAGCGGGTCGCCCAGGTCGGCGACCCGCAGGTCGGCGCCGTCGCCGAGCCGCCGCCGGGCCACGTCCACCATCTTGGCGCTGGAGTCGAAGCCGGCCACGACGGCGCCGCGCTCGCGCAGCGCGGCGAACAGCGGGCCGGAGCCGCAGCCGGCGTCGAGGATCCGGCGGCCGGCGACGTCCCCGGCCAGGTCCACGATGGCGGGCAGCGTGTAGTAGGCGTTCATGAGGCTGGTCTCGTTCTCGGCGGCGTACGCCTCGGCGAAGCTGTCGTAGTCGGTGGCCATGTGATCCATCATGGCACCGTGCCGGAGGCCGAAAACAAGTTCGCCGGACGCGGCACGCGTGTCAGGATCGGCCCATGCCGGTCGATCCCCACCTCCTCCTGGCCTTCGTCCTCACCACCCTCGTCGCGATGGTGACCCCGGGCCCGGACATGCTGTTCATCCTCGGCTGCGGCATGCGCGGCGGCCCGAAAGCTGGGCTGCTCGCCACCGCCGGGGTCGCCACCAGCGAGGCCATCCACGTCGCCGTGGCCGCGGCCGGGCTGGCCGCGCTCTTCGCCGCCGTGCCCGTCGCCTTCACCGTCGTCCGCATCGCCGGTGCGGCCTACCTCGTCTACCTGGGCGTGCAGGCCATCCGGAACCGGAAGCCGCTCGTGGAGAAACCGGCCGGCCGCGCCTACCTCAGCGGGCTGCTGACCAACCTGCTCAACCCGAAGATGGTCACCTTCACCATCGCCTTCCTGCCGCAGTTCATCGATCCCGCGCGGGGGGACGTGTGGCTGCAGTTCGCGCTCCTCGGCACGGTCATGATCGTGTTCGAGTTCCTCGTCGACGGCGCGGTCGGCGTCCTCGCCGGCCGCATCGGCGGGTGGGTGCGCCGGAAGAAGAACCAGCGCCGCATCGAGGTCGCCACCGGAGGCATCTTCATCGGCCTCGGCATCAAGCTGGCGACCGACAACTAGGACCTCAGGTTGTTGCGCGCCAGGAAGTCTTCGGCGATGTCGAGCGGGTTGCGCTTCTCCTCGGTGAACTCGACGTTCAGCCGCGTCAGCTGCTCGGTAGTCAGCGCCGCCGAGACGCGGTTGAGCGCGGCGACCTCGCCGGGCGACAACGTGCCCTTCGCCACCAGCGGCACGATGTTCTGCGCCGGGAACATGTTCTTGTCGTCGACCAGCGGGACGAACCCGTTCGCCGCGATCGTCGAGGACGTGCTGAACAGGTCCGCCACCTGGACGTCGCCCGACTTCAACGCCGCCACCGTCACCGGGCCGCCCGTGTCGGTCGTGCGGATCTCCTTGAACTCGCAGCCGTAGAGCGTTTTGATCTTGTCCTTCCAGCGGCTGCTCCACTGGCCCGGCCCGCCGAACACCAGCTCGCCGCAGCGCTTTCCCAGGTCGGAGAACGTCTTCACGCCCGACGAAGCCAGCTGCGCCCCCACGACCAGGAGGTCCTTGTCCTCGGCCGGCGCCTGGTCCAGGACCTCGAAACCCGCGGGGATCTTCTGGCGAAGCTGCGCGTAGACGTCCTGGGACGTCGTCGCGGACGTGTCCTTGTCGAAGTACCGCAACAGGTTCCCGCTGTAGTCCGGCACCACCGACAGCGACTTGTCCTGCAGTGCCTTGACGACGACCTCGCGGCTGCCGACCGGCGGCCGCACGGTCACGTTCGCCGCGCCCGCGTTCTTCAGCGCGCCGGCGTAGATCTGGGCCAGCAGCAAGCTTTCGCCGACGTCGGACGCGCCGATGATGATGTCGCCGTTCGAACCGCCCTCGCCACCGCCCGCCAGGGGGTTGCCGCAGCCGGCCACCAGGACCAAAGCCGCGGCCAGCAGACCCAGCCGCTTCACGCCGTCACCTTCTTGCCGGTCGCCGCCGCGGTCGCGAGCCGGACACCCCGCGGCACCAGAGCCCGGTTCAGCAGCGCGAAAAGGAGGTCCAGAACGATGGCGAGCACCGTCGTCAGCAACGCGCCCGCGATGACTTCGGAATAGTCCAAAATGGCCAGTCCGTCGAGCAGAAACCGGCCCAGGCCACCGAGTCCGACGTACGCGGCCACCGCGGCGGTCGCCACCAGCTGCAGTACGGCGTTGCGGATGCCACCCAGGACGAGCGGCAGCGAGATCGGCACCTCGACCTTCCAGAGCCGCTGCCAGCCGGTCATCCCGATGCCCTGGGCGGCGTCGACCACGCCGTGGTCGGTCGCCTGCAACCCGGCGTACGTGCCGGCCAGGACCGGCGGCACGGCCAGCACGACGAGCCCGATGATCGTCGAGGTGACGCTTTCGGTGAAGAGCAGGAACAGGAACGTCACGAGCCCCAGCGTCGGCAGCGCGCGGATCGCGTTGCCCGCGCTCACCAAGGCGACGCCGCCACGTCCGGTGTGGCCGACGAACAGTCCCAACGGGACGGCGATGACGAGGGCGATCACCAGTGACAGCGCGACGTAGCCGAGGTGCTCCAGCAGCCGCTGCGGGACGCCGTCCGGGCCCGACCAGTGCGCCGGGTCGCCGAACCAGTGGAAGAGGTCGGTGATCATGCGACGGCCACCCCCGTGCGCCCGGCCCGTTCCCACGGCGTCAGGAGGTTCCGGATGCCCACCAGGATCAGGTCGACGACCAGCGCGAGCAGCAGTGTCAACACGATGCCCACGACGATCGGCGAGAAGTATTCGCGCTGGAAGCCGTCGGTGAAGAGCACCCCGAGGCCGCCGGTGCCGATCAGCGCGCCGACGCTGACCAGGCTGATGTTGCTGACCGACGCCACCCGCACGCCGGCCGCGAGGACCGGCACGGCCAGCGGCAGCTCGACGGCGAAGAACTTGCGCACCGGCTTGTAGCCGACGGCGGTGGCCGCGGCGATCACGGACGGCGCCACGGCGTCGAGCGCGTCGAGCACCGGACGGACCAGCAGCGCCGTGGTGTAGATGGTCAGCGCGACGACGACGTTGACGCTGTCCAGGATCTTCGACCCGATCAAGCCGGGGATGACGACGAACAGCGCCAGCGACGGGATCGTGTAGAGCAGGTTGGCCAGCACCGTCAGCACCCTCCGGGCGGGCCGCCAGCGATGGCCGAGCCAGCCCGCGGTGATCGCCAGGACGATGCCCAGGACCAGCGGGAGCAACGCCAGGTAGACGTGGTCACCCAGGTCGCCGAGGATTTCGACACGCGTGTTCGCGCTGCTCAGGTAGTGCCCGAGCTCGTCGAAGAAGCTCATGACGCCTGGGGCGTCGCCTCGATCACGTCCAGGACCTGTCTCGCGACCACGCCGCCGAGCACGCGGTGGTCGTCGTCGACGACCACACCAAGACTGGCGGGCGAGGACAACGCGGCGTCGAGCGCGCCGCGGATCGGCGTCCCGCGGACCCACAGCGAGCCGCCGGCGACGAGGTCGCCTTCGGACAGTTCGCCGTCCACTGTGGAATTCGGCCGCAGCCAGCCGCGCGGTTGCTTGTCCGCGTTGACACCCAGCCGCCAGCCGTCGCTCGCGGGCACCGTCGAGCCGATCTCGACCAGCTCGATCTCCTTCACCTCGACGCCCTCGGCGGAGAGGAAGGACAGGCCGCGGTAACCGCGGTCCCGGCCGACGAACGACGCGACGAAGTCGTCCACCGGGTGGCGCAGCACGTCGGCGGGGGTGCCGTACTGGGCGAGCTTGCCGCCGACGCGCATCACCGCGACCTTGTCGCCGAGCCGGACCGCCTCGTCGATGTCGTGCGTGACGAACACGATCGTCTTGCCCAGCTGCGACTGCAGGCGCAGCAGCTCGTTCTGCAGGTCCTCGCGCACGATGGGGTCGACGGCGGAGAACGGCTCGTCCATCAGCAGCACCGGCGAGTCCGCGGCGAGCGCGCGGGCGACGCCGACGCGCTGCTGCTGGCCGCCCGAGAGCTGGGCCGGGTACCGCTTGCCGACCTCGACCGGCAGGCCGATGGTCTCGAGCAGCTCGGCGGCCCGCTTGCGCGCCTTCGCCTTGTCCCAGCCCGACAGGAGGGGCACGGTGGCGATGTTGTCCAGGACCGTCCTGTGTGGAAAGAGACCGGCGTGCTGGATGACGTAGCCGATGCCGCGGCGCAGCAGGGCCGGGTCCCCCTCGGCGACGTCCTTGCCGTCCAGCAGCACCTGGCCGCCGGTGGGCTCGATCATCCGGTTGATCATCCGCAGCGACGTCGTCTTGCCGCAACCGGACGGGCCGACGAACACGGTGATCGTGCCGTCCTCGACCGTCAGGTTCAGCTTGTCGACGGCGACCGTCCCATCGGGATACTGCTTGGTCACGTCGCGGAATTCGATCGTCACTTGCCCACTCCCCATGTCCGGTCCCGTCGACCGTAGCCGAGTCGGCGGTGCTTGGCACGGTGTTCCGACAGGTGGTGGCTAGGCTCAGAGCCCGTGAACGCACTCGACGACGTCCTCGCCAAGCACGGCGTCGGCGTCCGCCCGCTGTACCGCGTCATCGACCTGCTGCGGACCGGTGACCACGACCTCGGCGAGCTGGTGCGGCTGAGCGCGGCGCCCCGGCGCAGCGTCGAGGACGTCCTCGCGGCGCTGGGCGACGACCTCGACCGCAGCGGCGACCGGCTGCGGATCTCCCCCGGCGTGGCCGCGTCGTACCTGCGGTACAGCGCGCCGCGCTACGCCGA
The DNA here is from genome assembly GCF_040682775.1 of Amycolatopsis sp. NPDC051106. Taxonomy (NCBI): domain Bacteria; kingdom Bacillati; phylum Actinomycetota; class Actinomycetes; order Pseudonocardiales; family Pseudonocardiaceae; genus Amycolatopsis; species Amycolatopsis sp. NPDC051106. Next base: position 41,223 of record NZ_JBFBBQ010000061.1, read on the forward strand.
CCCGCTCGACGAAGCCGTCGCGACGCACGAGCTGCTGCCGAAGGTCGCCGAGTGGGTCGCGGAGGTGCCGCCGCCGCTGGCCGCGCTCGACCACGTGCAGGCCACGCCGGAGACGGTGCTGCGCCGCGCGCTGTGGCTGGACGCGCGCTACGACCTCGCGTCGGCGCGGCTGCTGTTCCTCGGCGACCACGACCTGACGTCGCTGGCGGTGCACGCGGTGTGCCCGGCGGCGTCGCTGACGGTCGTCGACCTCGACGAGCGCGTGCTCGCCTACCTCGACGACCGCGGCGGGCGCGAGATCGCCACCGCTCACACGGACCTGCGCATCGGCCTGCCGCCGGCCCTCAGCGGTGGCTTCGACCTGGTGTTCAGCGATCCGCCGTACACACCCGAGGGCATGGGCCTGTTCGCGACGCGCGGGGTGCAGGCGCTGCGGGAGCCGGCCGAGGGACGGCTGCTGTTCGCGTACGGCTACAGCCCGCGGCACCCGGCGCTGGGCGCGCAGGTGCAGCGGTCGCTGGCCACGCTCGGGCTGACGTTCGAGGCGATCCTGCCGGACTTCAACCGCTACTTCGGGGCGCAGGCGATCGGCAGCGCGGCGGACCTGTACGTCTGCCAGCCGACGGCGAAGGCCAAGAAGATGCGCGGCGGCAAGGGGAAGTCCGCGATCTACACGCACGGGCCGCAGTCGGTCGAGGCGACCGGGACCAAGCCGGCGCTGCTGGAGCAGCTCAAGGAGATCGCCGTCTCCGGCGGGCTTTCGCCGGAGACGCGGCCGGTGGACTGGTCGATCTCGGGCCCCGAGGGCGACGCCGTCGCGATGGACCTCACGGCCGACCCGGGACCGTGGCTGCTGCGCACCCTGCTGGGCACGAACGCCCGGCGCCTGGCGCTGCTGGTGCCGAACGCGCACCCGGACCTGGCGGACGAGCGGTCCCAGACGGCTCTCTCGGAGCTGATCCGGGGCAAGTACACCCTGCGGTACCTGCGCAGCACGCCGGACAACCGGCACGCGGTGGTGGTCGCGGACGCGGTGGAGCAGCAGGACGAGGTGCTCACGCGGGCCCACGCCCGCCTGGCGAACGTCTCCCTGGACGTCCCCGAGGACCTGACGGACCTGCGCCTGGTCGACGTCCCCCGCCACCGCCTCCCCGACCTGCTGGGCTGAAGCGCCCCAATGTGGCCTTCGGTGCGTCAGACGCACCCAAGGCGGCCTTCGGTGCGTTCAACGCACCCAAGGCCGCCTTGGGGCGTTCGGGTCAGGCCGTGACGCCGTCGGCTTCCGCGGCCTTCGCGACCGCGGCCGCGACCTCGGGGGCGACGCGCGGGTCGAGCGGGCTCGGGACGATGCGGTCCGGGCCCAGGTCGTCCATCGCCACCGACACGATCGCCTCGGCGGCCGCCAGCTTCATGTTCTCCGTGATCGCCCGCGCGCCGGAGTCCAGCGCGCCGCGGAAGACGCCCGGGAACGCCAGCACGTTGTTGATCTGGTTCGGGAAGTCGCTGCGCCCGGTGGCCACGATCGACGCGTACCGCGCCGCCACCTCCGGGTGCACCTCCGGGTCCGGGTTGGACAGTGCGAACACGATGCCGCCGCCCGCCATCCGGCCGAGCAGCGTCTCGTCGATCGTCGCGCCGGACAGGCCGAGGAACACGTCGGCGCCTTCGAGGGCCTCCGCCAGCCAGCCCTGGAGACCGGCCTTGTTCGTCGTCGCGGCCAGGTGCGTCTTGATCGGGTTCAGGCCGTCGCGGCCGGGGTGGATGATGCCGCGCGAGTCGAGGACGGTGACGTCGCCGATGCCGGCCTCCTGCAGGATCCGCGCGCACGCGACCCCCGCCGCGCCGGCGCCGGAGACGACCACGCGCTGGTCGGCGATCGCCCGGTCGAGGACCAGGTTGGCGCCGCGCAGGGCGGCCAGCGTGACGATCGCCGTGCCGTGCTGGTCGTCGTGCATGACCGGGCAGTCGAGCGCCTGCTTGAGCTTGTCCTCCAGCTCGAAGCACCGCGGGGCGGAGACGTCCTCCAGGTTGACGGCCCCGTAGGACGGCCGCAGCCGCACCAGCGTCTCGACGATCTCGTCGACGTCGGTGGTGTCGAGCACCAGCGGGATCGAGTCGAGCCCGCCGAAGGTCTTGAACAGGACCGACTTGCCCTCCATGACCGGCAGCGACGCGCTCGCGCCGATGTCGCCGAGGCCCAGCACCGCCGTCCCGTCACTCACCACGACGACGAGCCGGTCCGCCCACGTGTACCGCTTGGCCTTGGCGGCGTCCTCGGCGATCGCGCGGCTCACCTTCGCCACACCCGGGGTGTACGCGATCGAAAGGTCACGCGGGCTGGAAATCGGGCGGGTGGCCGCCACCGAGAGCTTGCCGCCCTCGTGCCCGGTGAAGATCTCTTCGTCGGTGACCGGCGCCGGTGCGCCGGTGGGGTCGGTCATGGGGATTCCTGTCGTCGTTTCCGTCATTCCTCCAGTGGGAATGACGGAACTCGCGGATCGGACTTGGGTCACTGGAATTTCTCCTGGGCATGCAGGCTGGGATCACGGTCTGCAAGGGGAAACCGTGAAGGATCCCGGCACGGCAGCCCAGCGCGGTAGCGCCGGCCTGTCGGCGAGGCGTCACGTCGGCCATCGGTGCCGTGGGTCTGGCGATGGCCGCGGACGCGGCGGTCCAATCATTGTGACAGGTCTTGTCCGGGAGGTGACCCCTTGGTGCGGTTGACGTCACACAACCCCTGATTCCCGGCAATTGCCAAGACGTCCGTTCGGTTTTTTAACCGCCCGATATGGTGACGCCATGGAATTCCGCCGGCTGAGCGTCCCGGACGCCTTCGAGTTCTCCCCCCGGGCGTTCCCCGACGAGCGGGGCCTGTTCGTCGCCCCCTTCCAGGAGGAGGCCCTGCGCGAAGCGGTCGGGCACCCCCTGCGCCTCGCCCAGGCGAACCACAGCGTGTCCCGGCGCGGCGCGATCCGCGGCATCCACTTCGCCGACACGCCTCCCGGCCAGGCGAAGTACATCTACTGCGCCCGCGGCTCGCTGCTCGACGTCGTCGTGGACATCCGCGTCGGCTCGCCGAGCTTCGGCACCTGGGACGCCGTCCGGCTCGACGCGGACCGGTTCAACGCCGCCTACCTCGCCGAGGGCCTCGGGCACGGCTTCATCGCCCTCGAGGACGACACCGTGATGGCCTACCTGTGCTCCGAGCCGTACAACCCGACGGGCGAGCACGGCATCACCCCGCTCGACCCGGCGCTGGGCCTGCCCTGGCCGGCGGACATCGAGCCGATCCTGTCCGACAAGGACCGCACCGCCCCCACGCTGGCCGAAGCCCGGGAGCAGGGGCTGCTGCCGTCCTACCAGGACTGCGTCGCCTACTACGACAAGCTGCGCTCGGCGCACTGAGCACCGCACCACCGGGTCCGCGTGACCCCTTGCCCATTTAGTAAGTGCGCATATAGTCTGCCCGCATGACACTTTACGAGTACGAGCACAGCGAGACGTCCACCGCTCCCGCCGACGCGATCTGGCCGCTCTGGGCCGACACCGCCCGCTGGCCCGAGTGGGACGCGGGCGTCCGCTCGGTGGTCCTCGAAGGCCCCTTCGCCGTCGGGACCGCCGGGACCATGACGATGGACGGGATGCCACCGATCCCGTTCACCCTGACCGAGGTCACCGAGGGCCGGAGCTTCACCGACGAGACCCGGCTGCCGGACGCCCACCTGCGCTTCGAGCACGTCCTGACCGACGTCGAGGGCGGCACGCGCATCACCTACCGCGTCACCATCGACGGACCCGAGGGCTTCGGTCCGCAGGTCACGTCGGACACCCCGGACGCCATGCGCGCGCTGGCCAGGCTGGCTGAGGCTGCGACATCCGGGGCTTCGCCCCGGGCCGGGGGCTCCGCCACCCGGAACCCCCGAAGGGCAGGATCGCGAGTATGACCGCCCCGGAGTCCCGCCTGCCCGGCCCCGAGCGCAGCCCCGGCTTCCTGCTGTGGCGCGTGACGCTGGCCTGGCAGCGGGCGATGCGGGCCGCGCTGGCGCCGCACGACCTCACGCACGTCCAGTTCGTGCTGCTGACCACCACGTGGTGGCTCACCCGCTCGAGCGAACCCCCGACCCAGCGGCAGCTGGCCGAGCGGGCCGGCACGGACACGATGATGACCAGCCAGGTCGTCCGCAAGCTCGCCGAACGCGGCCTGCTCGCCCGCGCCGACGACCCGGCCGACGCCCGCGCGAAGCGCCTGGAAGTCACCGAGGCCGGCCTGGACCTGGTCGCGAAGGCCCTGAAGGACGTCGAAGCCGCCGACGCGTCGTTCTTCGAAGCCGCCGACGACGGCTTCGTCGATTCGCTGGCGAAGCTCAGCCCCTGAGGTCTTCGGCGAGGACGCGCTCGATGTTGCGTTCGGCCAGCGCGGTGATCGTCACGAACGGGTTGACGCCGGTGCTGCCCGGGATGAGCGAGCCGTCGGTGACGTAGAGGTTCCGGTAGCCCTTCACGCGGCCGTAGTCGTCGGTGGCCTCGCCGAGCACCAGCCCGCCCAGCGGGTGGTAGGTGAAGCGGTTCTCGAAGGTGCGGGTGTCGCCGAACAGGTCGTAGCGGTAGATCGTCCGGTTCGCCCGGTTGATCCGGTCGAACAGGGCCTTCGCGGCGTCGATCGACGGCTGTCCTTGCGACGCCGTCCAGTGCAGCTTCGCCGAGTCGCTCGCCGCGTCGTAGGTGAAGTGCCCGCGTTCGGGGTTCTTCGTGATCGCCAGGTAGAGGCTGACCCACGTCTCGACGCCGGCGGGCACCGGCGCGATCTCGGCGAACACCGGGTGCACCGGGTCGGCCCGGTTGTCGATGCCGAGCGCGGGCATGCCGGACTGCAGGCCGCCGGTGGTGTCCCAGACGTGGTTGGCGCGCCCGCACATGACGTTGCCGTTGGTGCCCCAGCCCTGCCCGACGGCCTCGCCCAGTTCGGGGAGCCGCCCGGTGTCGCGGGCGCGCACCAGCAGCTCGGTCGAACCGAGGCTGCCCGCGCCGAGGAACAGGTACTTCGTGCTCACGTGCCGGGTGCCCAGGACGGTGCCGCGCTCGTCGATCTCGCGGACGACCAGCGTGTACGTCCCATCGGGCTGCCGGAGGATCTCGCGGACCTCGCGCAGCGTCTCGATGGTCACGTTGCCCGTGCCGAGCGCGGCGGCCAGGTAGGACTTGTCGAGCGAGCGCTTCCCGTGGTTGTTGCCGTAGATGACCTCGGACGCGTCCGCCGAGCGCGGGACCTCGCCCGCTTCCTCGCGCCGCAGGTAGTCCAGGTCGTACACGCTGGGGACGAACACCGTGCCGAACCCGGCCTTGCGCGCGGCCTGCCGCGAGACGCGGGCGTACTGGTACGACCGGCACGTCTCGAACCAGTCCGGGTCGACGACGTTGACACCCAGGGCCGCGTTCGCCCGCGGGAAGTACTTGCCGTACATCTCGCCGGCGTCGACCCGCGGCAGGATCTCCTCGAAGTACGACCGTTCCGGCGTCACCGCCATGGCGCCGTTGACCAGGGATCCGCCGCCGACACCGCGGCCGAGGTACACCGCCATGTCGCCGAAGCTCACCCGGTCGAGCACGCCGGCGTGGCGCCCGATGTCGCGGTTGGCCAGGTCGAGCCAGAGGAACGACGCGAGCGGCGCCTCGGTGCGGTCCTTGAACCACATCGCCCGCTCGTCCGGCTTCAGCATCGAGCAGAAGACCTCGCCGTCCGCGCCCGGCTCGGTCCACAGCTTGCCCATCTCGAGCATCAGCGTGGGGATCCCGGCCTCGCCGAGCCGCAACGCCGTGACGGCGGCGCCGTAGCCGGTGCCGATGACCACCGCCGGCGAATGGTCCGGGAGCGGCGAGGCGGCCGCGGGCCGCGTCGAGACCGTGGTCAGCCCGAGGGCGGCGGCGGAGTTCAGGGCGGCGAGGCCGAGGAACCGGCGGCGGGAAAACGCAGACATGGTCCCGAGCATGCCCCAGTTCAGTAAACGGCGTTAACTAGTCAGAACGTGTTTCACCCGGTCGAGGGAAATCTCCGGTCCTCCCCTGGGGGCGATCCCGGATGTCCGGGCCACGCGGGACGAGCAGGCTCACGGCCATGAAACTTCTCACACTGGGGGCGGCCGCGGTCGCCGTCGCCGCACTGGGGGTCATGCCCGGGACGGCGTCCGCCGACGAGCTCCCGACGTTCGACTTCACGGACTGCCCGGCACCGCCCGCGAACGCCGACCCGGGCACCTGGCGCTGCGAGGCCTTTGTCTCGCAAGGAAAACTGACCATCCACGACCGGGAGATCCCGCTCGGGGAGCTGCGCATGACGTTCAGCGAGGGCCGGGTGAACGGCCAGTACGCGCAGGTGTTCGGCGCCATGCGGCACGCGCCGGCCCCGCTGCCGGGCGTTCCCGGCGCGACGATCCAGGTGCGCTACGGCGGTCATTCGGACTTCCAGAGCAACGACGAACGCCGCGGCGAGGTCGACCTCTACGCCGTCGTCCAGCACCCGTTGCTGCGCAAGGACTGCAGCATCGGCACCCTCGCCGCGCCGTTGCACACCGTCGTCCACGACGACCCGGCGGTGCCGCCGCGGATCATCTCGAACGACCCGAGGATCGCGTACTTCGGCGTCGTCGACCCGGACCTCGCCCTGCCCGCGACCACCGGCTGCGGCGCCCTCGGCAAGCTCGTCGACCTCCGGCTGGGCCTGCCGTCGGCGGCCGGCGAGAACGCGTTCCACCAGACGACGTACGTGCAGTACAAGCCGCTTTAACGCTTCTTCGGCGTCACCCAGATCGTGATCGTCCCGGTGACCACCGGCTTGCCACGCTTGTCCGAAATGGTCACCGGGACGTCGAGCTCGACACCTTCGTCGCCGAATTCCGGCAGCTCCGGCAACGACGCGACCGCGCGCAGGCCCGTCTCGGCCTTCGCGACGTACTGGACGTTCATGCCCTTCGGCAGCCACCGGTGCGTCGCGGGGACCGTCGCCTCCGCGAGCATGCCCATCGCGATCTCGGCGAGGTTGCAGGCGGCGATCGCGTGGAACGTGTGGATGTGGTTGTAGACACCCCACCACTTCGGCGCGGTGACTTCGCAGTGGCCCGGGCGCAGCTCGCGCACCGACGGCAGCACCGTGCGGAAGTACGGCACGCGCAGGCACATCGCGGCGCTGAACAGCTGTTTCCCGCCCGGTTTGGCGGCCAGCTTGTGCCACAGCGCGAACGTCGGCGTGTCGGACATGAAGTCTCCTCAAGCTAAGCTACTGCTCAGTAGCCAACCAGACGCCCGGCCGCCGCGCAAACCGCCGGATATATTCGCCCCTGTGGCGAACCGTCTCTTCCTCCTCCGGCACGGCCAGACCGAATGGTCGGTGAACGGGCGGCACACCGGCCGCACCGACATCCCGCTGACGCCGGCCGGCGAAGGCCAGGCGCTGGCCGCGGGCGGCACGCTGCGAAGCCTGGTCGGCGGGCCGTCGCTCGTGCTCTCGAGCCCGCGCACCCGCGCGCTGCGGACCGCCGCGCTGGCCGGCCTGCGCGTCGACGAGGTCACCGAGGACCTCTCCGAGTGGGACTACGGCGAGTACGAAGGCGTCACCACGCCGAAGATCCGCGAGACCGTGCCGGGCTGGACGGTCTGGACGCACCCGGTCCCCGGCGGCGAAAGCGCTTCGGAAGTCTCCGACCGTGCGGACCGCGTGCTGGCGCGCGCCCGCGGCGACATCGAGGCCGGCGACGTGATCCTGGTCGGGCACGGGCACTTCAGCCGCGTGCTGGTGGCCCGCTGGCTCGGCCTGCCCGCGACGTCCGGCGTCCACTTCGGACTGGACGCGGCCGGCATCGCGGTGCTCGGCGACGAGCGCGGCGAACCCCAGATCGAACACCTCAACCTGCCGCCCGCCCTGGAGGACTGACGTGCCCGACGACCGCATCCGCCGGATCCGGCCCGGCGACGTCGAGGCCGCCGTCAAGCTGGCCTACGACCTGGCCGAGTACGAGCGCGCGCCCGGCGAGTGCCACCTGACGGTGCCGCAGCTTCGCGAAGCGCTGTTCGGCGAGACACCCAAGCTGTTCGGGCACGTGGCCGAAGTGGACGGCGAGGTCGTCGGCTTCGCGGTCTGGTTCCTGAACTTCTCGACGTGGCGCGGCGTGCACGGGATCTACCTGGAGGACCTGTTCGTCCTGCCCGCCCACCGCGGTTCCGGCCTCGGCAAGGCCCTGCTGGCGGCGCTGGCGGCCGAGTGCGTCGCGAACGGCTACGGCCGGCTCGAGTGGTCGGTCCTGGACTGGAACCCGGCGACGGAGTTCTACAAGGCGCTCGGCGCGGTCCCGATGGACGAGTGGACGGTCAACCGCCTGACGGACGAGCCCCTGCGGGCCCTGGCCGCCCAGGCGTAACTCGCGTGATCAGAGCCGTGACTCGCGTGATTGAAGCCGGAACCCCCGCGGTACGGGGTACGGGACACCGAGCAAGATAGGAA
>NZ_JBFBBQ010000062.1:0-49349 GCF_040682775.1 Amycolatopsis sp. NPDC051106
CCGGCAGGGTGACGTGGTCAGCTCGGCAGTGACCTGGCAGGCCCGGGGTGCAGACAAGACGTGTACGCCTGTCCTCCCCTAACGTCCACCAGTGAAGGGTCAGACCAGGCGGCGGTCGGAGGCCCAGCGGGAAAGCTCGGTCGTTCTCGTCGCCTGCGAGGCGCGAGTGGACCGTTCGTAGCTGCCCTCGTCGAGACGGGTGGGGTGGCACAAGCGGACCGCTCCCGACGGCTGACAGCGCGAACAGCCCCTTCGCAACAGGCACGGCAGCGCGAGCGAACTGTTCGGCCGCTCTCAGACCAGGCGACGGTCGGAGGCCCAGCGGGAGAGCTCGGTCGTTCTCGTCGCCTGCGGGGCGCGAATGGACCCGTTCGCGACCGGCCCCCGTCGAGGCGGGCAGGGGTTGCACAAGCGGACGCTCGCGACGGCTGGCACCGCGAACAGCCCCTTCGCAACAGGCACGGCAGCGCGAGCGAACTGTTCGCCCGCTCTCAGACCAGGCGGCGGTCGGAGGCCCAGCGGGAAAGCTCGTAGCGGTTCGAGAGCTGGGTCTTCCGCAGCACGCTCGACACGTGCGTCTCGACGGTCTTCACCGAGATGAACAGCTCCGACGCGATCTCCTTGTACGCGTACCCGCGCGCCAGCAAGCGCAGGACGTCGCGCTCGCGGGGGGTCAGGAGGTCCAGCTCGGGGTCGTTGATCGGGGCCGAGCCCGGGCGGTCGGCGAACGCGTCCAGGACGAAGCCCGCCAGGCGCGGGGAAAACACCGCGTCGCCGTCCGAGACGCGGACCACCGCGCGGACCAGCTCCTTCGACGAGATCGTCTTCGTGACGTACCCGCGGGCGCCCGCGCGGATGACCACGATGACGTCCTCCGCCGCGTCGGACACCGACAGCGCCAGGAACACCACGTCCGGCAGCTCCGGGCGGACGCGGCGCAGCACCTCGGCGCCGCCGCCGTCGGGCATGTGGACGTCGAGCAGCACCACCTGGGGCTTCGTGCGGGCGATGCCTGCCACCGCCTCGGCCACCGAACCGGCCTCGCCGACGACGCGGACTTCGTCCGTGATCGAGTCGAGCTCGGTGCGGACGCCCGCGCGGAACAGCGCGTGGTCGTCGACCAGGAACACCTTCACCGGTTCACGCTGGCTGTCAGTCACGAGTTCGAGCATAGCCGCCTCACGCTGCCCCCTTGGCCGCTTTCACCGGCATGGCGAGCTGCACTTCGGTGCCCTCCCCCGGCGCGGTGCGGACCTTGCACGTGCCGCCGTGCCGGGTCATCCGGCCGCGGATCGAGTCGGCGAGCCCGTGGCGGTCGTCGGGGACCAGGTCCGGGTCGAAGCCCTTGCCGCGGTCGCGGACGAACACCGTCACCGCCGTCGGCTCGACCTCGGCGAAGACGCTGACCTCTTCGACGCCGGCGTGCTTCGCGGCGTTGACGATCGCTTCGCGCGCGGCCTGGACCAGCGCCACCAGCGAGTCGTCCAGCTCGGCGTCGCCGACGACGACCTGGCCGACGGAGATCGCGAACGTGTCCTCGACCTCGCCGCACGCCGTGGCGAGCGCTTCGGACAGCTGCCCGGTGGTCGGGGTTTCCTCGCCCATCTCGGCCGGCTTGCCGTAGCCGTTCGGGCCGTAGAGCCAGCCGCGCAGCTCGCGTTCCTGGCTGCGGGCGAGCCGCGCGACCTCGCGCGGCTGCTCGCTCTGCTTCTGGATCAGCGCGAGGGTCTGCAGGACGGAATCGTGCAGGTGCGCGGCGATCTCGGCGCGTTCGTCGGTGCGGATGCGGGCCTTGCGCTCGTCGGAGAGGTCGCGGACCAGCCGCAGCCAGAACGGGATGGTCAGCACGGCGACGCCGATGAGCGTCGCGATGACGGCGATCAGGGCGAACTGGACCTGGTCGAGGCTGCCGCTGCGGAGCACGACGACGCCGATGCCGGTGATCACCAGCGCGACGCCGGCGACGATCCGGATCGCGGCCGACCAGCCGCCCCCGCCGAGGAAGGCGCCCGCGAAGCCGTCCTTCGCGCCGACGCGCCAACGGCGGCGCTGCGACTCGTCGGCCTCGCGCCAGACGACGGCGAGACCGATCATCGCGACGGCGAGCGGCACGGCGACCCAGCCGCTGATGAACCCGGTGAGCGTCCCGCTGGCGACGGCGAGGCCGACGCCGAGCGCGATCAGGCCGAACGCCTGCTGGCGCTCCTTCGAAGTGGGTGCCTTGGCGGTTTCTTCGGTCTGCTGCTGGACGAAGACCCAGAGGAGCCCGTAGGCGAGCAGGCCGGCGCCGTTCAGGGCGGCGAGCAGCGCGAAGGCCGTCCGCACCCAGACGACGGGCACCCCGAGGTGATCGGCGAGCCCCCCGGCGACCCCGGCGATCGCCCGCCCGGACCGGCGCCGGAACATCTTGGGCTTCTCCGGGACGGCCACCTGGTCGGGGGTTACGTGGTCGAGGGCATCCTGCACGAGGTCCATGGTCACACGTGGTCGTGCGCGGGTGCATCGGGGAAAATCCCGGACCGCCACGATCAGTGCCAGGGAGCCGGACCGGTCCGGCTCGCCCAGGCGGCGAGAGCGTGCACGTCGACCAGGCGGATGCCGTGGTGAGCGGCGTACTGCCGGGCTTGTTTCGTGAACGTCGAGGTGGTGACCACGGCGGCGACGCGGGCGCCGTGCACGGTGTAGCAGGTGCCGCCGAACCGCTGCAGGTCCGGCCCGCCGACCTTGTGGGTTCCGCTGAACCGCTTCGCCTGGAGCGCGATCTTGCGGCCGTCGGGCGCATAGGCGACGACGTCCGCGCCGAGGTCGCCGGCTCGGCCGGTGACCTCGGCCCGGGAGCACCCGTCCCGCGCGCACAGGAACGCGAGCGCACGCTCGAACTCGTTCGGCGCCATCGCGTGGTAGCGCGCGATCTCCTGCGACCGGGCGACGTCGAGCTCCCACGCCTGCCGGGTTTCCCGCGCCCGTCGCTGCTGCCACAGCACGAGCCCGTAGACCGTCACCCCGAGCGCAGCGGCGCCACCGACGAGCGAGAGGGCCGGAACTCGCTCGTTGCACCTGGCCCCGAGACGCTCTCCGGGAAACCTCAGGGACCATCCCGGATGTCCGCCCGCCGCCCGTGGCGCATGCTCTTCGGTATGAGTGGTGCGAGTGAGACACGGGCACCGAAGCCGAGTCCGTTGAACGGCTTCGAGGAGACCGTGAAGGACTTCTGGGTGAGCCGGCCGAGGCGGCCGCACGCCGGGCGGAAGGTGGCCGGGGTGGCCGCCGCCATCGGGTACCGGTACGGGATCGATCCCGTCGTCGTGCGGATCGCCCTGGTGGTCGCGACGATCTTCGGCGGCTTCGGCGTTCCCTTCTACCTGCTGGGGTGGCTCTTCCTGCCCGGCGAAAGCGACGAGGTCTCCGGCTTCGAAGCCCTGATCGGACGCGGCCGGTCGTCGGTGTCGCCGGCCTTCGCCGTCGTGCTCGGCGTGCTCACCGTCGTCAGCGTCGGGGGCAGCTTCAGCGGTTCGTGGTTCGACGGCGGCGCTCTCATCAGCTTCGCGCTCATCACCATCGCGCTCTACCTGCTGCACCGCAACCGCGGCCAGGAGAACCGGCCCGCTCCGGTCGTCCCGCGGACACAAGCCTTCACCGGGAACGGAGCCTTCACCATGACCGACACCGCGACCGCGGCCGCCGAAGCGGAGGCGAAGCCGGGGTGGGACCCGCTCGCCGCCGACCCGGCCGGCTGGGACCTGCCCGACCCGCCGTCGACGCAGCCGCCGCCTCCGCCCTCGCCGCGGGCCTATCAGCGGCCCGAGCGGCGCCGCAACTCCAAGGTCGGCTCGGTGACCTTCGCGCTCGCCGTGCTGACCGCCGGTGGTGGCGTGCTGGCGAACCTCAACGGCGCGAGCTGGTTCTCCGCGCAGCACGTCATCGGCCTGGTGCTCGGTGTGGTCGGGATCGGCCTGGTCACCGGCGCGTTCGCCCGCGGCGGGCGCGGCCTGATCGGCCTCGCGGTTCCGCTCGCGATCGCCGGGATGGTGCTGACGACCGTGCCGTTCGAGAACTTCGACTTCCGCGGCGGCGCGGGCGACCTCAGCCTGACCCCGCATTCCATGGCCGACGTGAAGCCGCTCTACCAGCACGCGGCGGGCGACCTCGACGTCGACCTGACCGAGCTGCCGGCCGGCTCCCCCGCGATCACCACCAACGTGGTCAACGGCGCGGGCGACACCACCGTCATCGTGCCGGACACGGCGGACGTCACCTACGACTGCCACACCGGCGCCGGCTCGACGGAGTGCTTCGACCGCTCCACCGACGGCATCAGCCAGGACGCGCTGACCGGCATCGACTACGGCAAGGACGGCCCCGGCGGCCAGCAGATCACCCTGCACGTGAAGAACAGCGTGGGCAACGTGGAGGTGCGCCGTGGCTGACCAGAACCCCTACGCCTACGACAACCCGGCGGAAACCCAGCCGCCCGCGAAACGCGGCGGGCTGGACGTCTTCACCCTGATCGTCGGGATCGCGACGCTGCTCGTGTCCGCCTACGTCCTTTCGGACGGCGCGAGCTGGCTGCCGCAGTTCGACTTCCGCTGGGTGATCGCCGGCGGCGCGGTGTTCGTGGGGCTGCTGCTCCTCGGCGCGTCGTTCGGCAGCAAACGCCGACGCTGAACCGATAACCGCCACTCACTCTCGAGGCCCTGGATCCCACGCCAGGGCCTCGAGTCCTGTCTAGGGGCTTACTCCCACTCGATGGTGCCCGGCGGCTTGGACGTCACGTCCAGGACCACCCGGTTGACCTCCGCCACCTCGTTGGTGATGCGGGTCGAGATGCGCTCCAGGACTTCGTAGGGCAGCCGGGTCCAGTCCGCGGTCATCGCGTCCTCGGACGACACCGGCCGCAGGACGATCGGGTGCCCGTAGGTCCGGCCGTCGCCCTGGACGCCGACGCTGCGGACGTCGGCGAGCAGCACCACCGGGCACTGCCAGATGCTGCGGTCCAGCCCGGCCGCCGTCAGCTCCTCACGCGCGATCAGGTCGGCCGTCCTGAGGATGTCGAGACGGTGTTGATCGACCGCGCCGATGATGCGGATGCCCAGGCCGGGGCCGGGGAACGGCTGGCGCTGGACGATCGTCTCGGGCAGGCCCAGCTCCAGGCCGACGCGGCGGACCTCGTCCTTGAACAGCAGCCGCAGCGGCTCGACCAGCTCAAACTGCAGGTCGTCCGGCAGGCCGCCGACGTTGTGGTGGCTCTTGATGTTGGCGGTGCCCTCGCCGCCGCCGGACTCGACGACGTCCGGGTAGAGCGTGCCCTGGACCAGGAACTTGTAGTCGCCCTGGGCCTTCAGGTCGCGCTCGGCCTGCTCGAAGACGCGGATGAACTCGCGGCCGATGATCTTGCGCTTCTGCTCCGGGTCGGTGACGCCGGCGAGCGCGTCGAGGAAGCGTTCCCGCGCGTCGATGGTGACGAGGTTGACCCCGGTGGCGGAGACGAAGTCCTGCTCCACCTGGGTGCGCTCGCCCGCGCGCAGCAGGCCGTGGTCGACGAACACGCAGGTCAGCCGGTCACCGATGGCACGCTGCACCAAAGCGGCCGCGACGGCGGAGTCGACGCCGCCGGACAGGCCGCAGATCGCGCGGCCGTCGCCGATCTGGTCGCTGATCCGCTTGACCTGCTCCTCGACGATCGACGACGTCGTCCACTGCGGCTCGATGCCGGCGATGTCGCGCAGGAACCGGCGCAGTACTTCCTGGCCGTGCGGCGAGTGCGCGACTTCCGGGTGGTACTGGACGCCGGCGAAGCGGCGCTTGACGTCCTCGAAGCCGGCGACTTCAGCGCCGTCCGAAGACGCCGTGACGACCGAGCCCTCCGGGGCCTTGGTGACGCTGTCGTTGTGGCTCATCCAGGCGGGCTGGTGCGCGGGCAGACCGGCGTGCAGGACGCCGCCGTCCCCGGTCACGCGGACCTCGGTGCGGCCGAACTCGCGGACGCCGGTCGGCTCGACGACCCCGCCGAGCGCGCTGGCCAGCAGCTGGTGGCCGTAGCAGATGCCGAACATCGGGACGCCGGCTTCGGTGAGCTTCGGGTCCATGCCCGGGGCGCCTTCGGCGTACACGCTCGAGGGGCCGCCGGAAAGGATGATGGCCGCGGGGTTCTTCGCGAGGATCTCTTCGGTGGACGCGCTGTGCGGCACGACCTCCGAGTAGATCTGCGCCTCGCGGACGCGCCGGGCGATCAGCTGCGCGTACTGCGCCCCGAAGTCCACGACGAGAACCGGACCGGTGGGGTTGGGCACCTGAGGACCTCCTGGCAGCGGCGGGTTTCCCCTCCATCGTCCCAGGTGGGCTGGGTCACCCGGGATTCAGGGCCGCCGCTGTCCTCGATCGGGCCTACGGTGCCCGCTATGGCTGTGAACTGGACGAAGGAACTGACCGACCAGCTCGACTTCCACTGGAACGTCCTGGTGCGCCCGAAGCTCGAAGGGCTCACCGACGACGAGTACTTCTGGGAGCCGGTGAAGGGCTGCTGGACCGTGCGGGCGCGCGAGTCCGACGACGAACCGGGCACGGGTCCGTTCACGATCGACTTCGCCTTCCCGGAGCCCACGCCGCCGCCGGTCACGACGATCGCGTGGCGGCTCGGCCACATCCTCGTCGGCGTCCTGGGAATGCGGATCGCGTCGCACTTCGGCGGCCCCGCCATGACCTACGACGACTACCCGTACCCGGGCACCGCGGCCGAGGCGATCGCGCTGCTGGACGAGTACTACGCCCGGTGGCTCGAAGGGGTGAAATCCCTCGACGACGACGCGCTCGCGAGGCCGTGCGGCCCCGCGGAGGGCCCGTACGCCGAGTACCCGATGGCCACGCTGGTGCTGCACATCCACCGCGAGATGATCCACCACTGCGCCGAAGTCCTGCTGCTGCGCGATCTCCGCCGCGGCCGGTGATCTGTAACGCCGAGTCACCATCGGCCCGATTCACCGGGTATCGAGGGCGGCTCCGGCCGGAGCCGCCGCGCCGAGGGGACGCGCATGCTCTACCGACTCCGCCCGCCCGACCGTCTGACTTGGTGTGACGTGCCCGGGTACGCGGTCTGCCGCGCCGACGACCAGCCCCAACCCGACTGGGAACGGCTGTCGTGGGTGCCCGCCGAAACGCGCGCGTTCAGCAACGACCTCTTGCGGATCGCCGTCCGGTGCGGCGTGCGCTCGGGAGGCGGGATCGTCCTCGACGCCCGGCACACCGAGGACCTGGGCCGCGCCGATGAGCTGCGGTGCGACCGGATCGCCGCCGCCCAGGCCCGGGCGGAGCAGCTGGTCGGGGCGCTGGGTTCGAACGCCCGGCGGGAAGAGCAGGAGTGGGACCACACCGAGGAAGCGGCTCGCCGGGCCGAAGCGGACCTCGCCGAAATCCTCGCGCTGCCGGTGCAGCCGCACCTGGTCGCGCACTGGTGCCGGCTCGGCGGCCACTACCCGGGCTGAGGGAGACGGACGAGCCGGAGCCACCCCCACGAGGGCTCCGGCCCGTCCGCGGTCAACGGGTCCGCCGCGGCAGCAGCAGGAAGCCGAGGGCCATCCCCAGCAGGCACGGGAGACCGTGGTTGTCGTGGACGACCGTGTCGGCCACGGCCAGCACCGGCACCGCGAACGCCATGACCCGGAACTGCATCGGCAGCACCACGCCGTAGCGCCGTGACGCCACGATGACGACCACCGCGAGTGCGCCGATCAGACCGGTCACGCACATCGAGTTGCCCGCGCCGACCGGGTTGAGCCAGACGTAGCTCATGAACTGCCCGAACAGGCCGCAGCCGAAGTAGAGGACCAGCCAGCGACCGCGGCCGAACACGCGCTCGGCGAGCGTGCCGAACACGGCCAGCCAGAGCAGGTTCGAGACCAGCCCGAACGCCCAGCCGTCCTGGAAGAACATCCCGGTGACCAGGCGGTACCACTCGCCGTCGTCGATGCGCGCCGCGTCGCGGACCACCGCGTCGTACAGCGGGCGGTGCGCGAGCTGCGCGATCCCGCACGCCAGCGTCACCAGGAACACCGCGGCGGTGAGGTACGGGCGGCGGGCCCCGGTGGCCAGTGCCCCGAATGGGGTGCGAGATGCGCTGCGCGTGGTCATGGCCGAAAATCTAGGCGCGACAGCGCCACCGCACCCCCGACGTTTGTCACGAACCTCCACGGGAAAGGCCCCGGCATGCGAGCGACAGTCATCTACGGCGCCGGCGACGTCCGGGTCGAGACCGTTCCCGACCCGAAGCTGGTGGAGCCGACCGACGTCGTCCTGCGGGTCGTCCGGTCCTGCATCTGCGGCAGCGACCTCTGGCCGTACGCCGGCATGAAGCCGAGCGAGCACGGCCGCCGGATCGGCCACGAGTTCCTCGGGATCGTCGAGGAGACCGGCGCCGACGTCCGAAGCGTCAAGAAGGGCGACCTCGCCGTCGCGCCGTTCGTCTGGTCCGACAACACCTGCGAGTTCTGCCGCGAAGGCCTGCAGACGTCGTGCCTGCACGGCGGCGGCTGGGGCGCGAAGGGTGTCGACGGCGGCCAGGGCGAGGCCGTGCGCGTCCCGCAGGCCGACGGCACGCTCGTCAAGCTCCCGCACACCGAGGACGACGACCTGCTCGCCTCGATGCTGACCCTGTCCGACGTCTTCTCCACCGGCCACCACGCCGCGGTGAAGGCGCGCGTGAGCGAGGGCCGGAACGTCACCGTCATCGGTGACGGCGCCGTCGGGCTCTCCGCCGTCCTCGCGGCGAAGCGCCTCGGCGCCGGCCGGATCGTCCTCATGGGCCGCCACCGGGCGCGAACCGACCTCGGCCGCGAGTTCGGCGCGACCGACGTCGTCGCCGAGCGCGGCGAGGAAGGCATCGAAAAGGTGCGTGAGCTGACGAACGGCCAGGGCACGCACGCCGTGCTCGAATGCGTCGGCACCAAGGGCGCCTTCGAAATGGGCGTCGGGGTCGTGCGCGCGGGCGGCGCGGTCAGCCGGGTCGGCCTGCCGCAGTACGAGGACGGGCCGATCGGCGTGGGCGTGTTCCGCCGCAACGTCACCGTCA
The DNA here is from genome assembly GCF_040682775.1 of Amycolatopsis sp. NPDC051106. Taxonomy (NCBI): domain Bacteria; kingdom Bacillati; phylum Actinomycetota; class Actinomycetes; order Pseudonocardiales; family Pseudonocardiaceae; genus Amycolatopsis; species Amycolatopsis sp. NPDC051106. Next base: position 9,062 of record NZ_JBFBBQ010000062.1, read on the forward strand.
CCGGCGGGGTCGCCCCGGCGCGGCACTACATCCCCGAACTGCTGCCGGACGTCCTGGACGGCAAGTACCAGCCGGGTCGCGTGTTCGACCGCACGATCGACGTCGAAGGCGTGCCGGACGGCTACCGCGCCATGGCCGACCGCGAGGCGCTCAAGGTGCTCATCAAGCCGTGACCCGTCCGGGTGGGGGTTCGGCAGCGTGCCACCCACCCGGATTACGTTGGTACGCATGGACATGATCACCCCCGAGCCGCGCCCCGCCTGGATCGCCGGCCGCCCGGAGCCGGGCGCCACCACTCTCGTCGTGCACCACCCGTACGACGGCAGCGAGGTCGCCACGGTCGCCGTGCCCGGGCCGGAACAGGTCGAGCGCGCGGTCGCCGCCGCGGTGTCGGTCGCGAAGGAGCTGCGCAGCATCCCCGCGCACGTCCGCGCCGGCGCGCTCGAGCACGTGTCCCGGGTGCTCGCCGCCCGCGCCGAAGAGATCGCCGAAGTGATCACGGCCGAGAACGGCAAGCCGCTCAAGTGGGCCGAGGCCGAGGTCAAGCGGGCGGTGTCGGTGTTCCGCATCGCCGCCGAGGAGGCCCGCCGGTTCACCGGCGACGTCCAGCGCCTCGACACCGACCCGGCGGGCGAGGCGCGGCTGGCGCTGACCCGCCGCGTGCCGCGCGGGCCGGTGCTCGGCATCGCGCCGTTCAACTTCCCGCTGAACCTGGTGGCGCACAAGGTGGCGCCGGCGCTGGCGATCGGCGCGCCGATCATCGTCAAGCCGGCGCCGCGCACCCCGCTCTCGGCGTTGATCCTCGGCGAGATCCTGGCTGAGACGGACCTTCCCGAGGGGTCGTTTTCCGTGCTGCCGTTGGGGAACGAAGAGACGAAGGCGCTCGTCGCCGACCCGCGGCTGCCCGTCGTGTCGTTCACCGGCTCGGGCCCGGTCGGCTGGTCGCTCAAGGACGCCGCGCCGCGCAAGCACGTCGTGCTGGAGCTCGGCGGCAACGCGGCGGCCGTCGTGCTGCGCGACTGGCCGGACCCCGAAGGCGCCGCGCACCGCATCGCCACCTTCGGCAACTACCAGGCCGGGCAGTCCTGCATCGCCGTGCAGCGGGTGATCGTGGACGCGGCCGTCGCGGAGGAGTTCGTGCCCGCGCTGGTGGAGGCCGTCGAGTCGCAGCGGACCGGCGACCCGTACGACCGCGCCACCGACGTCGGCCCGGTAGTCGACGGAGCCGCCGCCGAGCGGATCGTCGCGTGGGTCGAGGACGCTGTCGCCGCGGGCGCGAAGCTGCTCACCGGCGGCACCCGCGACGGCGCGACCGTGGCTCCGACCCTGCTCACCGACGTCCCGCCGGACGCCAAGGCGTGGGCCGAGGAGATCTTCGGCCCGGTGCTCGCGGTGTCCGTTGTGGACGGTGTGGACGAGGCCTTCCGCTCGGTCAACGCCTCCGCGTACGGCCTGCAGGCCGGCGTCTTCACCACCGACGTACAGCTGGCGTTCCACGCGTCGGCGGAGCTCGAGGTCGGCGGCGTGATCATCGGCGACGTCCCGTCCTACCGCGCCGACCAGATGCCCTACGGCGGCGTCAAGGGCTCCGGCGTCGGGCGTGAAGGCGTCCTCGCGGCCATGCACGACCTGACGGAGGAGCGCGTCACGGTCTTCACCGGCATCGACCTCTAAGCGACGACGCTCTGCCCGAACCGGAAGACGTTGTAGGGGTCGTACTTCTTCGAGACGTCCTCGAGCCGTCTCGCGTTGTCGCCGTAGTAGGCGGCCTTCCAGTCGGGCAGGGCCGGGTCGATGTAGTTGACGTACCCGCCGCCCGCGCCGGCCGCCGCGAGACCCGTGACGACGTCGCCGACCGACTGCGCGACCTTCGCCCGGTTCTTCGTCGTCGCGGGCGCATAGATCTGCACGCTGGCCAGCGCGTCGCGGTGCCAGAAGGCCGTCGCGTCCTTCGCCGGCTCGCCGACCTTCCCGCCGAGGCCGTCGATGAGCAGGTCCATGCCCGTCCGGCCGTCGGCGAGGGCGACGACCTTCGCCGGATCGACCGGGCTGGTGATGATCCGCGACGACGCGACGAACGACTGCCGGGCCGAGCTGCCGGAGAAGTAGTTCATGGCGCCGAGGTAGTCGAGGCTCTTCACGGTGCGCTGGGTCGGCCGCGCGCCGGCGTTCGTGACCAGGTTGTTCAGCAGCGTGTTCAACCCCGGCGGGTTGCCGACGTAGCAGCCGCCGACCCGGCACTGGACCGGCGAGCCACCGGAGAGCACGATGTTCGCCCACAGCTCCGGCGGCGTCGCGGCGATCCACTGCTGCCACACGCCGAGCACGTCGGCCGCGGATCCGGACGGGAAGTGCAGCGAGAACACCGTCAGGTTCGGCGCCGGATCGGTGTCGAAGGTGAACTCGGTGACGATGCCGAAGTTGCCGCCGCCCCCGCCGCGCAGCGCCCAGAACAGGTCCGGCTCGGAGCTCGCGGACGCCGTCACCAGCCTGCCGTCGGCCGTGACGACCTGCGCGGAGCTCAGGTGGTCGCAGGTCAGGCCGTACTTGCGGGAGAGCACGCCGATGCCGCCGCCGAGGGTCAGCCCGGCGATCCCGACCGTCGGGCAGGAGCCGGCGGGCAGCGCGCGGCCGGCCTGGGCCAGTCCGGCGTAGACGTCCTTCAGCTTCGCGCCGGCGCCGATGACGGCCTGGGTGCCCCGGATCTCCACTTTGTTCAGCGCGGCCACGTCGATGACGAGCCCGCTCTCGGGGACCGAGTAGCCGGCGTAGCAGTGGCCGCCGCTGCGCGCGGCGAGCGTCACGCGCCCGGCGGCGGCGCGGACGCAGTCCTGCACGTCCTCGGCGTTCCTCGCGCTCGCCACCGCGATCGGGTTGTTGCCGTCGAAGAGCGGGTTGAAAGCGCGCTTGGCGGTGCCGTAGCCGTCGCCGCCCGGGCGCACCAGGCCACCGGCCAGCTTGGTGCGCAGCTCGTCCCAGTTGGGCGGGCCGGTGGGCAGCTGCGTGGCGGGCGGCCCGGACGTCGTCACCGGCGGCGCGCTCGTCGAAGCGGCGGGAGCCGAAGGAGTGCCCGGCCCGCACGCGGCGGCGAGGGCACCGGCCGCCGACACGCCGGCGACCCGGAGGAACGCCCTTCTGTCCAGGTGGTCGGAGACGGGCGGCCGTCCGCCGGGTCGGGCCGGCCTGCTCACGCTGTCCACATCGGACTCCTCGCTGCCGGGGATGCCCAGCTTAGGGGCGGATCCCGGTATCCGCGCCCCTGATCGGTACACGGAGGACGGTCGCGGTCAGTTCACGACCAGGCGGGGATCCGCGGCACGTCGCCGTCGAGGTCTTCGCCGCCGGAACGCCCGCTCAGCCAGGCCAGGAGCTGCCCGCTCGTGCCGGTGACGGTCGCGCCGGGGGCGGCGCCCATCGTCCACTCCCCGATGCCCTCGGCGACCAGGCGAAGCGCGGGCAGGTGCGCGCCCCGGGAGGTGATCGCGTGCTGGACGACCTCCCCGGCGAGCGGGCCGAGCAGGCCCAGGACGCGGTCGAGGTCGTAACCCCGGCCGAGGTCGGCGAGGTGGATGGTCAGCTCGGACACCCGCATCCGCGCGACGACGGCCCCGCTGACGGGCGCGCCCTGCCGGTTGCGGGCCTCCCGCGCCCAGGCGTCGTCCGGCATCCCGGCGGCGTACTGCTCGAAGCGCGCGGCCGAAGCGACGAAGTCGGCGAGGATGTCGGCGGCCCCGCGCTGGGCCCCGGCTTCGATGTCCGCTTCGCGAGCCTCGGGGCTGGCGTACATCGGCGTCTCGACGCCGGTGTTCGCCCAGGTGAGGAGATTCTTGAGGCCGTCGGCGTTGCGCGCGACGTGCGCGAGGACGTGGGCGCGCGACCAGCCGGGCAACGCGCTGGGCGCGCGCAGTTCGGGCTCGCCGAGGCCCCCGATGGCCCGCGCCCATTCGTCATCGAGCTTCCGTACCCCGTCGAGCAGCGCGTGCGCTTTTTCGGATGCCGTCGTCACGGCCCCGAGTCTAGGACCGCCGCAGTGCCGCCGGGGCGTCCGCCGGGACCGCGGGGTTCTTCGGCGCCACCGGCTCCAGGCGGACGTACGACGCGTCCTGCGGAGGCCGCTGGTCCGCCTCGCCCTTGTTCGGCCAGAACGAGAACGCGCGCTCGGCCTGGGCCGTGATCGTCAGCGACGGGTTCACGCCCAGGTTGGCCGTGATCGCCGCGCCGTCGACCACCGACAGGCCCGGGTAGCCGAACACCCGGTGGTACGGGTCGATCACACCCTCCTCGGCGGACGCGCCGATGGGGACGCCGCCGATGAAGTGCGCGGTCAGCGGGATGTCGAAGATCTCGCCCCACGTGCCGCCCGCGATGCCGCCGATGCGCTCGGCTGTGCGCTGGTTGGCTTCGTGCCCGGCCGGGATGAAGCTCGGGTTCGGCTCGCCGTGCCCCTGCTTCGACGTGTACTTGCGCCGGCCGAACAGCCCGCGCTTCGTGTACGTCGTGATCGAGTTGTCCAGGCTCTGCATCACCAGCAGGATCACCGTGCGCTCGCTCCAGCGGTAGCCGTTGAGCATCCGCGCCGACTGGACCGGGTGCTTCAGCAGGAACCGCACCAGCTGCTGCCAGCGCGGCACCGGCGACGCGCCGTCGGTCGCGATCGTCTGCAGCAGGCTCATCGCGTTGCTGCCCTTGCCGTAGCGCACCGGCTCGATGTGGGTGTTCTCGTCCGGGTGGATCGACGACGTGATCGCGACCCCGCGGCTGAAGTTCCGGCTTTCGTCGACCTCGGTGCGGGCCGCGCCGATGATCGCCTCGGAGTTCGTCCGGGTCAGCTCCCCCAGCCGCCGCGACAGCTTGGGCAGCGCGCCCGTGTCCTTCATCTTGTGCAGCAGGTTCTGCGTGCCCCAGGTGCCGGCGGCGAAGACGACCTTTTCGGCCGTGATCGTCGTCCGGAAGCGCTTGGACGTCGTCCCGGTCTTCTTCAGGTCGATCTCGTAGCCGCCGCCGACCGGGCGCACGGACGTCACCGTCGTCAGCGGGATGACCTTCGCGCCGTCCTGCTCCGCGAGGTAGAGGTAGTTCTTGACCAGCGTGTTCTTCGCGCCGACGCGGCAGCCGGTCATGCAGGAGCCGCACTCGGTGCAGCCGGTGCGCGCGGGCCCGGCACCCCCGAAGTACGGGTCCTTCGCCCGCTCCCCCGGCTTGCCGAAGTAGACGCCGACGGGTGTCGCGTGGAAGGAATCGGCGACGCCCATGTCCTTCGCGACGTCGCGCATCACGACGTCCGACGGGGTGATCGTCGGGTTCGTGACCACGCCGAGCATGCGGCTGGCCTGGTCGTAGTGCGGCGCGAGCTCGGACTCCCAGTCCGTGATGTGCGACCACTGCCGATCCGCGTAGAACGGCTTCAGCGGCCGGTACAGCGTGTTCGCGTAGACGAGCGACCCGCCGCCGACCCCGGCGCCGGCCAGCACCATGACGTCGTTGAGCATGTGGATGCGCTGGATCCCGTAGCAGCCGACCTGCGGTGCCCACAGGTAGCGCTTGAGATCCCACGACGTCTTCGCGAACTCGTCGTCGGCGAACCTCCGGCCCGCCTCGACGACGGCTACCCGGTAGCCCTTTTCGGTGAGCCGCAGCGCCGCGACGCTGCCGCCGAACCCCGACCCCACCACGACGACGTCGTAGTCGGGGCCACCCGCACTGGTGGTGGTGTTACTGGCAGTCACACCTTGAGCCTAACCCGGGGTGCTCTTCCTGACCAGAGGTAAGTTACTGACGAGTCACCCGTTTTGGCGCATCCATCGTGACGTTTGTGGGTAATTATCAAAGTGCTCGATGTCCACGAACGGCGAGACCCGCCGGCGGGACACGATTTCCGGGAGGGACCACGATGATCCCCCACCAGCTCACCGGTTGGCGCAAGTCGAGCCACAGCCACTTCGAAGAGAACGCCTGCGTGGAGATCGGTTCCGCGCCCGGCGCCGTCGGGGTGCGGGACACCAAACAGCCGGCGCCCCGCCCGATCCTCGTCTACTCCGAAGAGGCCTTCGCCGCGTTCCTCGCCCACGTCACCGGCGGACGGTGAGCCCCACCCGCTGGAACTCCTTGAGGTCCGAGTAGCCCGTCTTCGCCATCGCACGACGCAGCGCCCCGAAAAGGTTCACCACGCCTTCCGCGTCGGACGACGGCCCGAACAGCAGGGTTTTGAGGTCGACGGCGTAGTCCGGCCCGGCCGCCACGCGCGAGCGCGGCAGCGACGGGTGCGCGGCCGCCGCCGTCCAGTAGAGGCCCTGCCCGGGCGCGTCCGACGCGGCGGCCAGCGGTGAGCCCAGCATGACGGCGTCCGCACCGCACGCGATGGCCTTCGCGATGTCGCCGGAGACCGTCATGCCGCCGTCCGCCAGGACGTGCACGTAGCGGCCGCCGGTCTCGTCGAGGTAGTCGCGGCGGGCGGCCGCGGCGTCGATGATAGCCGTCGCCATCGGGACGCCGATGCCGAGGACGCGGTCGGTGCTCGTCACGCCCGGGGTGTAGCCGTGGCCGACGATGACGCCGGCGGCGCCGGTGCGCATGAGGTGCATCGCCGTGCGGTAGTCGCTGACGCCGCCGGCGATCACCGGCACGTCGAGGCGGCCGATGAAGTCCTTGAGGTTCAGCGGCTCGGCCTCGCGCACCACGTGCTCGGCGGAGATGATCGTGCCCTGCACGACGAGGATCTCGACGCCGGCCGCGATCAGGTCCGGGGTCAGCTCGGCGGCGTGCTGCGGGCTGACGCGCGCGGCGACCGTGACGCCGGACTCGCGGACGGTCTTGATCGCCTCGGTCAGCAGGTCGAGCCGGATCGGCGCGGCGTGCAGCTCCTGCAGCACGCGGCCGACCGCGGTCGGGTCTTCGAGGTCCTCGGCCGCGCGGACCAGCTGGAAGATGGCGTCCTCGACGTTCGCGTGCCGCGCCCAGAGCCCTTCGGCGTTGAGCACGCCCAGGCCGCCCAGCTCGCCGACGGCGACCGCGGTGCCGGGCGAGACGATCGCGTCCGTCGGGTGCGTGACGAGCGGCAGGTCGAAGCGGTAGGCGTCGATCTGCCAGGAGGTGGACACCACCGAAGACGACCGGGTCCGCCGCGACGGCACGATCTCGACGTCGTCGAGGTCATAAGCCCGCCGCGCGGTGCGGCCCATCCCGATCTCGACCAGGTCCCGCACGTGAAGCCTCCTCCGACGACGACAATCTGCCGTGCCCCATTGTCGCTAGTCCGCGTGGGTGACTCGCGCACGGGGGTTGGAACAGCGGCAGTACCGGCGGGACAGCCCTCTCGAAGCGCTCGCCGGACGCCGTGCGGAGGACGAGGTCGTCCCGTGGCCGGTCGACTCGTCCACGTGCCGGCCCCGCGTCTCGACAGGGGCTGCTTCCCGCCCGGTCGGCTACACCCGCACGAACACGGCGACCGGCGCGAGCAGTGCCCCCAGCGCCAGGGCCAGCCAGGTCGCCACCGGTGGATAGACGTTCAGCCGGACCGCGCCGAAGTAGATCGCGCCCAGGGCGAGCAGGGCCGCGCAGATCAGCAGCACCGGCCGCACCACGCCCGGGCGCAGGTCGATGACGCCACCGCCCGCGCGGAGGTAGGCGATGCTGCCGTCCGCCGTCGAGACGTCGAGCGCGACCGGCTGCCCGGCGGGCAGGTCGAGGTCGGGCCCGACGGCCGTGACGCGGTAGAGGCGGTTCCCGGCGTCGACCGCGATGGTGTGGCTGACCGCGTCTTCGTCGCCGCCGACGGGGAGCGCTCCCTGCTCGTGGGACACGATGTGCCCGTCGACGCGGAAGGTGGGCGCGTCGCGGCCGGCCAGCACCTGGCACATCAGGCAGACGATCCCGCCCAGGAACAGCGACACGAGTGCGACGGCCGTGAAGAACACCGTGCGCAGCACGCGCGTGAAGCGGCTGATCGTCATGCCGTTCAGTGCACACCACGACGGCCACGCAAGGCGATAGGCCGATTACCGTAAGCACTGTGGGTCACGGTGACTCAGCGGGAAACCCGCACTTCGGACCGGTCCGAGGTGCGGGTTCCGCTGCTTCCGGTAGTCGGCGACTTACCTCGTCGTGTAGTTGGGGGCCTCGACGGTCATCGTGATGTCGTGCGGGTGGCTCTCCTTGAGGCCGGCCGCGGTGATCCGGACCAGCTGGGCCTCCTGCAGCTCGGCGATCGTGTTCGCGCCCGCGTAGCCCATGCCCGAGCGCAGGCCGCCGACGAGCTGGTGCACGACGTTGGCCAGCGGCCCGCGGAACGGGATGCGGCCTTCGATGCCTTCAGGGACCAGCTTGTCCTCGCTCAGCACGTCGTCCTGGGCGTAGCGGTCCTTGGAGTACGACTTCGCCTGGCCACGCGACTGCATCGCACCGAGCGAACCCATGCCGCGGTAGACCTTGAACTGCTTGCCGTTGACCAGGATCAGGTCACCGGGCGACTCGGCGGTACCCGCCAGCAGGCTGCCCAGCATGACCGTCGACGCGCCGGACGCGATCGCCTTCGCGATGTCGCCGGAGTACTGGATGCCGCCGTCGCCGATCACCGGGACGCCCGCCGGGCGGCACGCCTGGTCGGCCTCGTAGATCGCGGAGATCTGCGGGACGCCGACGCCCGCCACGATCCGGGTGGTGCAGATGGAGCCCGGGCCGACGCCGACCTTGACGCCGTCCGCGCCCGCGTCGACCAGCGCCTGCGCACCCGCCCGGGTCGCGACGTTGCCGCCGACGATGTCGACCGCGTCGCCGAGCTCCTTCTTCAGCAGCGAGACGGTGTCGACGACCGCGCGGGAGTGCCCGTGCGCCGTGTCGACCATCAGGACGTCGACGCCCGCGTCGGCCAGCGCCATCGCGCGCTTGTGGCCGTCCGGGCCGACGCCGACCGCGGCGCCGACGATCAGGCGGCCGTCCGGGTCCTTCGTCGCCTTCGGGTACTGCTCGGTCTTCACGAAGTCCTTGACCGTGATCAGCCCGCGCAGCTTGCCCGCGCCGTCGACGATCGGCAGCTTCTCGATCTTGTGCCGGCGCAGCAGGCCGAGTGCGGCGTCCGCGGACACGCCGACCTGGGCGGTGACCAGCGGCGCCTTCGTCATGACCTCGGACACCGGGCGGCTGTGGTCGACCTCGAACCGCATGTCGCGGTTGGTGATGATGCCCACCAGCGTGCCGGACGCGTCGGCCACCGGGACCCCGGAGATGCGGAACTTCGCGCACAGCGCGTCGACCTCGGCCAGCGTCGCGTCGGGCGAGCAGGTGACCGGGTCGGTGACCATGCCCGCCTCGGACCGCTTCACGACCTCGACGGCGGCGGCCTGTTCGTCGATCGGCAGGTTGCGCTGGAGCACGCCGATGCCGCCCTGGCGGGCCATGGCGATGGCCATCCGCGCCTCGGTGACGGTGTCCATCGCGGCGGAGACCAGCGGGATGCCGAGGGTGATGTTCCGGGTCAGCCGCGTGCCGGTGTCCACCGCGCTGGGCACGACGTCCGATTCCGCCGGCAGCAGCAGCACGTCGTCGAAGGTCAGGCCGAGCATGGCGAACTTGGCCGGCATGGGGGCGGTGATGCCGTCGCTGGTCATAGCGGGTGAAGGGCCTTCCTGGCGCGGGATGAGCGGGGTCGCTGTGGCGACTCGGAGCCTTCCCCTCATGATATCCGCCGCGTGGGCCCGGCCCGGGCGGTGGGCGAGCCGCGGGGGCCGCCCGGTACCGTGCAGGCCGTGGCGCATGATGTCCTGCCTCCAGACCCGTTCGCGGACGATCCGGACGACCCGGCCCGGGCGTTCCTCGTCGACGAGGACCGGCTGGACGAGCCGATCAGCGACCAGGAACGCACGGAGCTGCTGGCCGACCTCTCCGATCTGGCCGTCTACCAGGCACTCCTCGAGCCTCGCGGAGTCCGCGGGATCGTCGTCGACTGCGGTGAGTGCGACGAACCGCACTACCACGACTGGCACCTCCTGCGGGCCAGCCTGGAGCAGCTGCTGGCCGACGGGCGCATGCGCCCGCACGAGCCGGCCTACGACCCGAACCCCGGCGACTACGTGAGCTGGGACTACTGCCGGGGCTTCGCCGACGGCGTGACGGCCAACGAAAGCGCCTACTGAACCTGCGAAAAGGCCCTGGTGAGCTTGCTCACCAGGGCCTTTTCGTGTGTTGAGGTCTTCTACTGGCCTTCGCCGACGCTCTGCCCGCCGACGGAGGACTCGCTGCGGCCCGTGTTCGTGCCGGGGTCGTTGCCGCTCGCGGCCGTGCTGCTCGGCGGCGGCTCGGTGGTCGGCGGCGGCGGTTCGGTGGTCGGCGGCGGGGGCGTCGGGGTCGGCGTCCCGGTGCCCGGCAGGCTGGTGGTGCCGCTGCCGCTGCCCGGGATGGACGTCGCCGAGCCGCCGGCCGGCGGCACCTGCGTCGACGAGGCTCCGCCGGGCGGGACCTGCGGCGAGCTGGTCTGGATCGGGCCCTGGACCGGCGCGTCCGGGTGCTGGAGCTGCGCGGCGAGCTGCCGGTGCTGTTCCATCAGCTGGTCACGGTTGTCTTCGTCGCTGACCTGCGACAACGCGGCCTGGGCGGCGTCGAGGGCTTCGCGGGCGGCGTCGAGGTTGCCGCCGGCGATGGCCAGGTTCGCCTTCTCGAGGTCGAGCTTCGCGTTCGCGGCGGCCTCGACCGAGCGGGTGTGATCGGAGTACAGGACCTTCGCCAGGCCCCACAGGGTGTCGCCGGGTTGTGCGGAGCGCGCGGCCAGCCCGGTGCCGGTGAACGCGATCGCCAGCACGGCGGCGGCGACGGCGACCGGGACGAGCAGCCTGCGGCGGCGTCCGCTCGAAGCGTGCCGCTTCGCGAGACTCGCGGTGGCGACGGTCCGCACGGCGGTGTCGACGTCGACCAGTTCGGCCAGGGGCTCACTGTCGATGTCTCTTCGCCACGCCACCAGCAACGCGTTGAGCTCCTGGTCGCCGAGACCGTCGGCGAGCGCCGGGTCGGACCCGCCGAGCGCGTCGAGCAGCGCGTCGTCCGCTTGGACCGCCGACAGATCGGCGGCGAACTCCGCCTCCGACGACGACAAGCCATTGCCGAACACGTCTTCGGGCTCGTAGCCCTTCTCGTGACCGGTCACTCAGATCACCTCCTCCGCGGCCAGGACCTTTCTCAGCCGCGCGAGGGCGCGGTGCTGGGCGACGCGGACGGCACCGGGGGTCGAGCCCACGGCGTCCGCGGTCTCCTCCGCCGACAGGCCGACGACCACGCGCAACACCACGATCTCCCGCTGCTTGTCCGGCAGCACCTTCAACAACTGGGACATCCGCTCGTTCAGCTCACCTTGCAGCGCCCGCTGCTCGGGACCGACCCCGACTTCGATCTCGTCGGGGATTTCGGCCACCGGCTCGGCACGGTTCCGTGCCGCCGCGCGGTGCGCGTCGGCCACCTTGTGCTGGGCGATCCCGTAGACGAAGGCCAGGAACGGACGGCCTTGGTCGCGGTACGAGGGCAATGCCGTTAGCACCGCGAGACACACCTCCTGCGCAACGTCGTCCGCCGAAGCGAAGGATCGCTCCTGCCTGCCAACCCGGGCGCGGCAATACCGCACTACCAGTGGACGGATAGCAGCCAGCAACCGCTCCACTGCCTGGGGATCTCCCTCGACAGCAGCGGCGACCGGTTCATCCAGTCCATCCCCCACATTGGCCATCGCAGACAACAGTCCCAGTGTTACGCGTAGGTGTGCAAAGAACCCGGCCCGTGGTCGCCTCCGCCTCGAACCGGTGACCGCTACCGTACCTTCGGCCCGCCGCGGACCGGCGCGCGCGGTGCTCCCCGGCGCGCCGCACCGCCTGGAGGCGCGGAAATACGGATCATCGTGCGAACCCGCGGTCGATGTCGCCGGCTCAACGAACGAGCCGCGTCACGGGTTACGAATTCCGTCGGAGGGACGGGTGCCGGGACGGGATTTCGTCCCGGGGGCTGCCCGAGTGGGCGCCGGAGTGTGATGGGGACCACACAGGTACGGGCCAGGGCGGGTGCGCCCTGGCCCGTCGTCACCTGTATTCCGGCCGTGTCAGGATCGGGGAGAAGCCGCGAGAACGGGTCAGCTGACCAGGCCGCGACGGAAGCCGTGCGCCACGGCCTGCGCGCGGTCGCGCACGCCGAGCTTGCGGAACAGCCGCCGGGCGTGGGTTTTGACCGTGTCCTCGGACAGGTAGAGCTCGCGGCCGATCTGGCCGTTGCTCTTGCCCTGGCTCATCCCGCGGAGCACCTGAAGCTCGCGCTCGGTCAGCTGGACGCCCGGGTCGGACGGCTGACGGGGCGCGGGCACCGAGGTGCTCGCCAGGGTGTGGGCCAGTGCGGCGACCAGCTCCGGCCGGGACGCGTCCCAGCGGAGGTAGCCACGGGCACCGCCGGCGATCGCGGCGGCGATGCTGCCCGCGTCGTCGGGGGCACCGAAGACGATGACGTTCGCCTGGGGGTTCGCGGAGACGAGCCGTCGAGTGGCTTCGACACCTGTCGGAACCGCGCGTTGCGTTCCGACCAGCACGACGTCGACGGGCTGACGGGAGTACCGGGCCAGCAGCTCGTCACCGTGCGCTACGCAGTCGATGCGACTGACCCCAGGGACCGCGGACATCACTCGGGTGAGCCCTTCACGGACACTGCGTCGGTCGTCGCAGATCAAGACCGTCGTCACGGGGTTTCCTTCCTGCAGCCGGGTGACATTCCACTTCCCCTATCGGACGCTTTAGCCCGAACCTTGACACGATCCGGTGGCTTTTTTTGAAGTTTCTTAGCCCGGATGCCGGAACACCCCATTCCGACGGCTCAACCACCCCGGGCGGGGACCCATGGTGATTCCTCCGCGATCCTCCTCCCGCAAGGATCTGCGCTTCGTAACACTGCGTGCAACACCTCTGCCACTCTGAATCGATACTCCTCGGCGTGTCCTGGGCGCAGGTCGGCCATGACGAGGGCAGCCGGCCACAAAAGTGAAAGCAGTTCGCATTCCTCGGCGGCCGCCATTGCCTTTCCGACAAGACCGTCCGAAATGTTCTGGTGATCGGGAGCCCCGGCGGCCCGCAGGGCCACGGCCAGCACAATCCCGGATTTCACCGCGTGCCGCCGCGCACCGCGGGCCTGGGCGGTTTCGAAAGCGCGCTCGGCGTGCGGCACGGCGTCGGCGCCCTGACCTGCGGCGAGCTCGATCTCGGCCCCGACCCAGCCCCCGCGGACCCGGGTTCGCCACCCGGCGTCTTCGGCCGTTGCACGCTCGGCGAGCCTCCGCGCGGCCCGGAGCCGCCCCAGGGCGAGGTTGTCGGCGGCCAGGCCGAGGAGGGCATCGGCTCGGGCGCCGGCCGCGTCGAGACCGTCGGGGTCCGGGTCGCTTTCCAGGCCGGTCGCTTTCGCGAGGGCCTCGCCGTCGAGGGCGCGGGCTTGCCGGTGTCCGCCCAGCTGCCGCCGGTGCGCGGCGAGGGTGCTGGCGGCGAGAGAGGCGAGGAGGGGGTCTCTTTCCCGCCTGAGGACGTCCAGGAGAGCCGCGGCGGCGGCGTAGCGGCCCTGGGCGCCGAGCACGATCGCGGCCAGCAGCCGCGCCCTGGGGGTACCGGCACCGCGCGTGACGGCGGGATCGGGCAGCGGATGGCTCCCGAAGGCGGCGGCGCGGAGGGCGGGTTCGTGCACCCGTCCTTTCTAGCGGTTACCACCGACAAGATCAGGATCTTGGCCGAAGTGGGCCTCACGGAGGGCTGGGTCGGCGGGCCGGGCCCAGGTGGCGCGGTGTCTTGAATGACTCATTCACCTCGTCTGGCGACATGAATGAGTCATTCAAGACGTTCGAGCCGCAGCCGACCGCGCGAGCCGGCGGCGCCGCCCCGAGGCCGGGAGCGAGCTATTCGCAACGTTCGTCCGCAGGTGCCCGCCCGCCGACCAGGACGTGCTCGATCCTGTCCGCCGCTCCCGGCAAGTCGGTCAGCAGCTCCACCTTGTCCGGCAGACCCGCCGGATCCCATCCCGGACCGCACGCGAACAGCCGGCTGCGCTGCCTCCCCCGCGTCACCCGCGCGAACAGCCGCGTGTCCGCCACTCCGCGCCGGTGCGCCCACAGCACCACCGCCGCCGGGGCGCTGCGGCGGACCGCCACCGCCAGTACCTCCGCCGGCAGCGGTACCCCGAACAGCTGGGCGCCGATGCCGCGGCCGGCCAGCGAAGCCGCCAGTGCGTACATCGGCATCGAGTCGCGCTCTTCCGGGACGCAGCCCAGCAGCACCGGGCGCGTGTTGCGTGGCTCGTCGAGCACCGGGGTCGCGCGGACCAGCGCCGCGAACACGCACTCCGCCAGCAGGTACTCGACCTCCGCACCCGCGCTCGCGCCGCGCCAGCGGGCCCCCAGTGCCGACAGCACCGGCTCGATCACGCCCGTCCACGCCGGGAGGACGCCGAGGTCGGTGATCGTGTCCGCGAGCATGCGCTGGACCGCGCCCACGTCCATCGCGAGCGCCGCCGTGCTCAGGCGGCGGGCCAGGCGGGAGCGGACCTCGAGGCCGTCGTCGGCACCGGAAACCTCCGGGGGTTCGCCGGGTTCCTCCGGCTGGGGCGGGCCGGACCGCGGCATCTGCTCGAGGGCGTAGCGCGCGGCTTCAGCCGTCGACGCGCCGCTCAGCAACGCCCGCTGCATCAGTTCGAGCCGGCCGATGTCGGAGCTGCCGTAGCGGCGGTGCCGGCCGTCGGTGTGCCGGCTGGGGCCGAGCCCGTAGCGGCGGTCCCACGTTCGGAGGGTGGACGGGGCGACCCCGAGCCGGCGTGCGACCGATGCCACCGGCAGGGTGGGTTCTTCGGTACCCGACCCAGCTCCCACGAGCCTCAATATCCAGGCACCCAGCGCAGTCGGCAACCGGAGGCGAAACCCCTGCTCACACATCCGGGGGATGCCTAACGGCTGAATCGAGCCGGATCGCTTGAACAACTATTGGCGCGCTTCTAACGTTACCGCCGTTGCACCGAATGGAGTATCGGCACCACAGCAGAGCAGCTAGCGGCATCGACCGAATGACGGAGGCGGTCAGGATGGCAGACACGCGCAGGCTCCCAGGACCCAACGCCGACATGTGGGACTGGCAGCTCGAAGGGTCGTGCCGGGGGATGGACAGCGCGTCCTTCTTTCACCCGGACGGCGAGCGCGGCCCGGCGCGGGCACGGCGAGAGGCCAGAGCGAAGGCGGTCTGCCTGAGCTGCCCCGTCCTGGAGATGTGCCGCAGCCACGCGTTGGCGGTGCACGAGCCCTACGGCATCTGGGGCGGGCTCTCGGAGTCCGAGCGCGAGCACCTCATCAAGTCCGACAAACGCGCGCTCAGCATGTCCGGCGGCTGAGCGCCCCACAGACAACGGAGGGCGGCACCGGGTGGGGTGCCGCCCTCCGTGCTGTCCGGAGCCGCCCGGGCCCCGACGCGAAGCGGGGCGGCACTCCCGAGGGAGTACCGCCCCGCTTCCGTCGAAATCAGTGCGAGTGGCCGTGGCCCGCCGCGGCGGGCTCTTCCTCGGCCGGCTTCTCGACGATCGACGACTCCGTCGTCAGCACGAGACGCGCGATCGAGGCGGCGTTCGCCACCGCGGACCGGGTCACCTTGACCGGGTCGACGATGCCGGCGGCCAGCAGGTCGGTCAGCTCGCCGGTGGCGGCGTTGAAGCCGTGCCCCCAGCTCTGCTCGCGCACCTTGTTGACGATGACCGCGCCCTCGTGGCCCGCGTTGGTCGCGATCCAGAACAGCGGGGCGGACAGCGCGTCCTTCACGATGCGCACGCCGGTGGCCTCGTCGCCTTCGAGGCCGAGGCCGCCCTCGAGCTCCTTGACCGCGTGCACCAGCGCCGAGCCACCGCCGGGCAGGATGCCCTCTTCGACGGCCGCCTTGGTCGCCGCCACGGCGTCCTCGATGCGGTGCTTGCGCTCGTTGAGCTCGGTCTCGGTGGCCGCGCCGACCTTGATCACCGCGACACCGCCGCCCAGCTTGGCGAGCCGCTCCTGCAGCTTCTCGCGGTCCCAGTCGGAGTCGGTGCTCTCGATCTCCTTGCGGATCTGAGCGATCCGCGCCTGGGTGGCGTCCTTGGTGCCGGCGCCGTCCACGATGGTGGTGTCGTCCTTGGTGACGACGATGCGCCGCGCACTGCCGAGCGAGCCGAGGTCCGCGTCGGCCAGCTTCATGCCGATCTCGGTGGAGATGACCTCGCCGCCGGTGACGACCGCGAGGTCGTCCAGGAACGCCTTGCGGCGGTCGCCGAAGAACGGCGCCTTGACCGCGACGGCGGTGATCGTCTTGCGCAGCGAGTTCACCACGAGGGTGGACAGCGCTTCGCCGTCGACGTCCTCGGCGATGATGAGCAGCGGCTTCTTGGCCTCGACGACCTTCTCGAGCACCGGCAGCAGCTCGGCGAGCGACGAGACCTTCTCGCGGACGAGCAGGATGTAGGCGTCCTCGAGGATCGCCTTCTGCTCCTCCGGGTTGGTCGCGAAGTGCGCCGAGAGGAAGCCCTTGTCGAACTGGACGCCCTCGGTGATCACCAGCTCGGTCGCCAGGGTCGACGACTCCTCGATGGTGATGACGCCGTCCTCGCCGACCTTCTCGACGGCTTCGCCGAGCAGGGCGCCGATGTTGGCGTCGCGGGACGTGACGGTGCCGACCTGGGCGATGTTCTCGCGGCCCTTGACCGGGGTGGCCTTGGCCTTGAGGACCTCGATGACCTTCTCCGCGGCGGCCTCGATGCCACGGCCGATCGAGGTCGGGTTGGCGCCGGCCGCGACGTTGCGCAGGCCGACCTTCACCAGCGACTGCGCGAGCACGGTGGCGGTCGTGGTGCCGTCGCCGGCGACGTCGTTGGTCTTGGTGGCGACGCTCTTGGCGAGCTGCGCGCCGAGGTTCTCGAACGGGTCGTCGAGCTCGATCTCACGGGCGACGGTCACGCCGTCGAGGGTGATGGTCGGGCCGCCGAACTTCTTGTCGAGCACGACGTGGCGACCGCGCGGGCCGAGGGTCACCTTGACCGCGTCGGCGAGCTTGTTCACCCCGCGCTCGAGCGCGCGACGAGCGTCCTCGTCGAAACTGATCTGCTTGGGCATAGCGTGTTCCGCTTACCTTTCGGTGGGTCCAGAACGCACGAACGCCCCGCTCCCCGGCGTTGTGCGGGGCCCGGGGCGTCATGCGCTGCGAGCGGACGTCAGTTGATGACGGCCAGCACGTCGCGGGCGGACAGGATGAGGTAGTCCTCACCGTTGTACTTGACCTCGGTGCCGCCGTACTTGGAGTAGATGACGACGTCGCCGACGTTCACGTCCAGCGGGACGCGGTTGCCCTTGTCGTCGATCCGGCCCGGGCCCACGGCCAGAACCTTGCCCTCCTGGGGCTTCTCCTTGGCGGTGTCGGGGATGACGAGGCCGGAAGCGGTCGTCTCCTCGGCCTCGCTCGTCTGGACAACGATCTTGTCCTCGAGCGGCTTGATGTTCACGCTCACCGGGTTGACCTCCACGGTCGTCGAAAGCGTTGGCAGGATGTGGTTACGGCTCTACCACCCCCGCCGTCGCGGGTGCCGGGGCTGTCGGGCCGTGCGATTAGCACTCTAGCCACGTGAGTGCCAGTCGTGCAAGGAGGGTGCACCCAACGTGCGGAAAAGCCCCGGCCGACGAGCTGACCGGCAGTTTTGTTCCGCGAACCCGGCACGCAAGGACAGACGCCCCCAGACGGCCTGGACCTCCCCCACCCCTCGTCCCAGCCGCAGTCAGCACCGGAGAGCCGGGGTCAAGGGTGAGCGAAGCACGAAGCGACGCCGAAGGCGCCCTTGAGGCCGGCTCTCCGGTGCTGAACAATCGAAGACGAGGAGCGGTCACCACTCTTACCCCTGGCATGAGTTTCTGGTTAGGTTCTCACGTCTGGCACCTGAACCCTGGGGGTTTATGCCCATGTCCGCCCGTTCCCTCCCGAGAGCCGCGGCGCTCCTCGCCGCCGTCACGCTCCTCACCGGCCTCGCCACTCCCGCCCAGGCCGACACCACCAGTCAGCGGCAACGCGACTTCGCCGCCGCCGCGGCCGAGTTCGGGGTTCCGCAGGACGTCCTGCTCGGCGTCTCCTTCCTGGAGTCGCGGTGGGACTTCAACGGCGGGACGCCCAGCACGTCCGCCGGCTACGGCCCGATGCACCTCACCGACCTGCGTGAGGCCGGCGTCGCCTCCTCTCACCACGACGAAGGCACCGAAGACCCGCGTGGCGACGACGCTCGCCCGGCACTGCACCCGAAGGCCGGGCCCGCCACGCCGCCGCAGGGGCTGCAGACCATCGACGAGGCCGCGCAGCTCATCGGGCAAAAAACCGAGACCCTCCGCACCGACGCCACCCAGAACATCCGGGGCGGGGCCGCGCTGCTCGCGAAGTACCACGCCGGGCAGACCGGCTGGTACGACGCCGTCGCGCGGTACAGCGGGTCCACCGGAGACGCCGCGCGGACCTTCGCCGACGAGGTCTTCGACACCATCAAGAGCGGCATGAGCCGCACCACCGACGACGGCCAGCAGGTCAGCCTGGCGGCGGCCCCCGAGCTGAAGACCCCGCAGCACGCCGGGAACCCGGCGAACGTCGAGTGCCCGCGGACCGTCACCTGCGAGTCCGTTCCCGCTCCCTACCAGGAGCTGCCGAACGACGACTACGGCAACCACGACCTCGCCAACCGGCCGGTCAGCCAGAAGATCGACCACATCGTCATCCACGACACCGAGGGCTACTGGGACAACGTCCTCGAGATGGCCCAGGACCCGACGTACGTGAGCTGGCACTACACCATCCGCTCCAACGACGGCCTGATCGCGCAGCACGTGCCGACCAAGGACGTCGCCTGGCACGCCGGCAACTGGTACGTCAACGCGAAGTCCATCGGCATCGAGCACGAGGGCTTCGCCGCGAAGGGCACCTGGTACACCGAAGCGATGTACCGCTCGAGCGCGAAGCTCGTCGGCTACCTCGCGCACAAGTACAGCATCCCGCTCGACCGGGCGCACATCATCGGCCACGACAACGTGCCGGGCACGGTCCCGTCGACCATCGCGGGCATGCACTGGGACCCGGGCCCCTACTGGGACTGGTCGCACTACTTCGACCTGCTGGGCGCGCCGCTCGGCGGGTTCGGCCTGCCCGGCTCGTCGCTGGTCACCATCGACCCGGACTTCGCGAAGAACCAGCCGGTGTTCACCGGGTGCGACGGGCCCGGCACGGCGTGCGCGCCGCGGGGGTCCGAGGCCGTCGTGCTGCACTCGCAGCCCAGTGAGACGTCGCCGCTGCTCGTCGACATCGGCCTGCACCCGGCCGGCACGCCGTCCACCACGGACGTCTCCGACGTCGGCAGCCGGGCCGCGACCGGGCAGCAGTACGCCGTCGCCGAAGTCCGCGGTGACTGGACGGCGATCTGGTACCTCGGGCAGAAGGGCTGGTTCCACAACCCGCGCAACGCCCGCGTCGCGAAACCCGCGATCGGCTGGGTCGTGACGCCGAAGCCCGGGCTGGCGACGGTGCCGGTCTACGGCCGCGCCTACCCCGAGCCCGAGGCCTACCCGGCGAACGTGACCGTGCAGGCCATCACGCCGCTGCCGTACACCCTGTCCGCCGGGCAGAAGTACTCCTCGGCCGGGACGGTCGGCTCGGAGTACTACTCGGCGACCACGTTCGACCCGGCCGACCACGTGGTCGTGAAGGGCAAGCTGAAGTACGTCCAGATCCAGTTCGGGCACCGGATCGCGTTCGTCAAGGCGGACGACGTCCGGATCCAGCCCGCGTTCTAGCCGAAGGCGGAGGTCGCGCTCATGCGTCGAGCGCGACCTTCGCCCCGGCCGCATGTTCGGTGTTGCGGCGCGTCTTCGCCCAGCCGTTGCGGCGGCGGATCAGCCGGAACAACGCGCGCCACGACGTCACGTAGAACGTGTAGATGTAGGCCGCGTACGCGAAGCCCATCCCGATCCCGCGCAGGATGTTCTTGCTGCGCAAGCACTTCAGCTGGTAGACCGGGCCCCAGACGAGGAACGGCAGCAGACCGAACGAGCCGTAGATGGCGAAGAGGATCCACGCGCCGCCGGTGAACCACGTCCACATCTGCGCCGGGTCGCCCGCGGTGCTCGCCACCAGCAGGATGAACGGGATCGGGTACAGCAGCGAGCCGAGCAGCTGCAGCCACGGCTGGGCCAGGTAGTACATCATCTCCGCGGCGCCGAGCGTGCTGACGTGCGGTGAATCCCAGATCCGGCGCAGGTAGCGGGCGCACTGCATGGTGCCCTGTCCCCACCTCGTGCGCTGCACCAGGAACCGTCGCAGGCTGTACAGACCCTCCTGCGCCACATGGGAATCCGGCGTGAACCCGGTGCGCCAGCCCGCCGTCAGCAGGTGGACGCCGAGCTCGAAGTCCTCCAGCAGCGAGCCGCGCCACGGCTCTTCGGCCGGGCCGGCGATCGAGTCGAGCGCGGTGAGCCGGGTGAACTGGCCGTTGCCGCCCATCGAGATCGTGCCGGTGAAGCCGCGGGACGTCTGGATCGCCGCGATCGCCGTGCGGAACTCGAGGTCCTGCAGCTGCGCGAGCTTCAGGCCGAACCAGCGCCCCACCGGGTTGCGCGACGGCGGCGGCGTTTCGACGTTGCTCATCCACACGTCGAGCTGGACCGCGCCGATCCCCTCGTCGCCGAAGAGGTGGTCCGCCGCGCAGACCTCCAGGCAGTTCGGGGCCGGCCGTCCGTCGGCGTCGACCACCACGACCACGACGTCGTCGCGGGCCGCCTCCGGCCCCATCCAGTCGTTCAGGGCCCGGTAGGCCGCGTTGAGCGCGTCACCCTTGCCGGTCCGGGCCTCGGGCCGTACGCGCGGCACGAGGTGCAGGTACGGGTCGTAGCCGCCGTGGCGCCGCCACAGCATCCGGACGACGCGCGCGGTGCGGTCGTCGGAGTCGTCGTCGACGACCCAGACGTGCGCCTTGCGGAACGTCGTGCGCAGGTAGCGCACGGTCTCGCGGATGACGGTCTGCTCGTCGCGGCAGGGCACGAAGAAGTGCCAGGTGAAGTCCGCCGGATCGCCCACCGGCGCGGGCTTGCGGCGCAGGTACGGCACGACGATCACGACGACGTACACCAGGAACGCCACGCTCATCGTCAGCGCGAACGCCTGCGTGATCGCCAGCAGGACCTTGACGCTCATGCGTTCTTCTTCCGCGTCGCGAGCCAAACGAACAGGACGAGCGAGACGGCGCCGCCGAGCACGCTGACCATCGAGCCGAGCAGCGTGTGGCCCCAGTAGTAGCCCTCGTCGGTGCCGTACTCGTGCACCAGCCCGACGATCGTGAGAATGCGCAGCTGATTCACCAGCACGACGACGAGCGCGGAAATGCCGAGGGAAAAGAAGAGCCGCTTCGCATTGGCCGGCCGAAAGTACACCATGGCCATGGTCACAACGAGCAGCGGAAGCAAAAGGAACGCCGACGAACATTCCGGCGTCATTCTCAACCCGAATGGAGTAGCACTGCTCAACCCAAAGTAAACAGACTCCCGATCAGGCGCGACATAAACACCCGATGTAGTGATGAGATCGAGGATCGCGCCGGCGAGGCGTACTTCGAGTTCACGGTAGAACCGCTCGGCCAGCACCACGGCGGCTCCCGCCGCGGCCAGCGCGCCGAGCGCGATGACCAGCGGAAACCTTGCCATGCCTGAGTTCGGAGCGCTCGCTACGGCCACGACGTTCCTCTCGGTGTCGATTCTTCGTTCAAGCTGCGGACCCCGGGCGAGCGTAAGTCATGAACACCTCGCGGTTCCACCCGGAGGGGTGGTTTGGCCGGCCATTCGGCAGTATCGATGGCGAACTTGCTACGCCGATCGGGTGATGTCCCCGGCGACCAGCGAAAACGACGACGTGGAATACCCGATCCGGTGATTCGGGAAATTATGTGTGCTATTCGGGCTGCTCTTCGCGATAGTCGATTCGCGTGCCGAGCCAAGGCAAGCCGGTCGATCCGCGCCGCCGTCACGCGAACTCCAGGGAAACTCAGCGAAATTCGGAGGACCAGTTGATGAAAAGCTCCCTCGTGCGCCGCGGCGGCCTGCTCGCCGCGGTGGTGGCGAGCTTCGTGCTCGCCGGCGCGGCGCCCGCTTCGGCCGCGCCCGGCGACGGGTCCGCGTACGGCGTCAAGGTCGACGTGACGCTCCTCGGCCAGCCCGCAGTGCACGTGGGGCCGCTCGCGGCCGCCAGCACCGCCGGACCGACGACGAGCACCTTGGCGAACGCCACCGTGCCCGGCATCCTCACCGCGGGGGTGATCGCCACCGAAGCCAAGCGTGACGAGAACTCCGGCGCGGTGACGGCGAAGGCGACCACCGCCGACGTCGGCCTGCCGCTGCTTCAAGCCGCGCTCGGCACCGTCGGCGTCAAGGCCGTCGAAGCCGTGTGCACCGCCACCCAGGAAGGCGTCAAGGGCAGCAGCACGCTGGCCGACGCGAAGCTCGGCAGCGTCGGTGCGGTCGACGCCAACCCGGCGCCGAACACCCAGATCAAGGTCGGGGTAGCCGGGATCAACATCGCGACGGTCATCCTCAACGAGCAGATCAAGAACAAGGACGGCAGCCTCACGGTCAACGCCCTCCACGTGAAGCTGCTCGGCGGGGTCGTCGGCACGCTCGGCGCCGGTGACGTCATCGTGTCGTCGGCGACCTGCGGCCCGGCCGCGCCGCCGATGCCGCTGGCGTCCGGCGCGGGGCTGTGGATCGGGCTCGGCCTGCTGGGCGCGGTCGCGCTGCCGGTCGGGACGCGCATCCACCGCCGCCGTTCCGCCCAGGTCTGAGCGAGGCCCGCATGTACAAGATGCCGGGCGCGGGCGTCGGCGTGGCCGGCGGCGGGGTGGGCACCCTCGCCGTCACCGGGGCCGACGTCGGGTGGTGGCTGGCCGTCGGCGTGCTCCTGGTCCTGCTCGGGACCGTCGCGCTGATCGCCGTCCACCGCCGCAACCGCCGCCTCTCCCGGGCGCGGGATTGAGAGGAGGGCCGTCGGCGTGCGCCCCTCGCACGCCGGCGGCCCGTCGTCGGGGGAAATTTCCGGGACACTGGACTACGTGGAGAAGGAGCGCCGCGGCGTGGATGTGATGTTGCTGGCCGGGACCCGCCCGGAAGCGCTCAAACTCGCGCCGCTGGCACTGGCGCTGGACGCGCACCCGGCCTTGCGGCCGGTCCTGGTCCACAGCGGGCAGCACGCGGGCATGGTCGAGCAGGCCCTGTCCCCGTTCGGCCTGGTCGTCGACGCGTGGCTGGACGTGCCGCCGCGGGTGACCGGCGGTCAGGCGGAGCTCGTCGCGGGCCTGCTGCCCGCACTCGACGACGTGCTGCGCCGGTTCGCCCCGGCCGCGCTCGTCGTGCAGGGCGACACCACGACGACGCTCGCCGGCGCGCTGGCCGCGTTCTGGCTGGGCATCCCGGTGGTGCACCTCGAAGCCGGGCTGCGCACGCACGACCTCACCGCGCCGTTCCCGGAGGAGGGCGCGCGGCAGATGGTGTCCCGCCTGGCGGCGCTGCACCTGGCGCCGACCCTCGGTGCGGCGGCGGCGTTGCGCGGTGAAGGCGTTGCGCGGCAACGGATCGCGGTCACGGGCAACACGGTCGTCGACGCGGTGCTGGAGATCGCCGCGCGCGACCTCCCGGCGCGCGACACGGCGCTGGCGTTGCTGGAGATGGAGATCGCGGAGGCGGGCGAGCGGCTGGTGCTCGTGACGTCGCACCGCCGCGAGTCGTGGGGCGAGCCGCTGGAGCGGACGCTGGCCGCGGTGCAGCTGATCGTGGCCGAGCACCCGGACGTGCAGGTGCTGTTCCCGGCGCACCCGAACCCGCAGGTCCGCGGCCAGGTGGAGGCCGCGTTGGAGGGCCTGCCGCGCGTGACGGTGACCGACCCGCTGGAGTACCCGGACCTCGTGCGCGCGCTACGGCTGGCGTCGCTGGTGCTGACGGATTCCGGTGGCATCCAGGAGGAGGCGCCGACGTTCGGCACGCCGGTGCTGGTCCTGCGCGACGTCACCGAGCGGGTGGAAGTCGTGGAAGCGGGCTGCGCGTGGCTGGTGGGCACGGACACCGAGCGGATCGCGGACACGGCGGCGCGGCTGCTGAGCGGCGAGCTGCGGCCGGCACAGGTCGGGAACCCTTACGGCGAAGGCGATGCGGCGGTGCTGGCGGTGGCGGCGATCGAGGAGATGCTCGGGGTGGCCACCACGGCCCACCGGCACGCCGCGGCTTCCTGAGACCCCTGCGGCAATGCAGTGAATGACTCATTCCTTGCACTGGGCGCCAGGAATGAGTCATTCACTGCGTTCGAGCGGGGGGCTAGAGCGAGACCACGCTGACCGGGAGGGCCGGGTTCGCGCTGAAGTCCAGCGGCGCAGTCGGGCGCTTCGCCGCCACCACGTGCGCTCCCAGGGCCGCGATCATCGCGCCGTTGTCCGTGCACAGGCGCGGCCGCGGCACGCGCAGCTCGATGCCCGCCGCCTCGCAGCGTTCGGCCGCCAGGGACGACAGCCGCGAGTTCGCCGCCACGCCACCCGAGATCACGATGGTGCCGATCCCCTGTTCCTTGGCCGCGCGGATCGCCTTCATGGTCAGCACGTCCGCGACGGCCTCCTGGAACGACGCCGCGACGTCGTCCACCGGGATTTCCTCGCCGCGCCGCGCGGCACCCTCGACCCAGCGCGCCACCGACGTCTTCAAGCCGGAGAACGAAAAGTCGTTCTTGGCGTCGCGCGGGCCGGTCATGCCCCGCGGGAAGGCGATCGCGGACGGATTTCCGTTCTTCGCCGCCTTGTCGATCGGCGGGCCGCCCGGGTAGGGCAGGCCGAGGACGCGCGCCACCTTGTCGTACGCCTCGCCCGCCGCGTCGTCCACAGTGGACCCCAGCTCGGTGATCGACGACGCGATGTCGTCGACGCGCAGCAGCTGCGTGTGCCCACCGGAAACCAGCAGCGCGAGACACGGCGCCGGCAACGGCCCGTGCTGCAACGTGTCCACGGCGATGTGCCCGGCCAGGTGGTTGACGCCGTACAGCGGCACGTCCAGCGCCGTCGCGTACGCCTTCGCCGCGGAGACGCCGACGAGCAGCGCGCCGGCCAGGCCCGGCCCGGCCGTCACCGCGATGGCGTCCACATCGGACAGAGTGAGCCCGGCTTTCTCGAAGGCGCGTGTGGTCGTCGGGACCATCGCCTCGAGGTGCGCGCGGCTGGCGACCTCGGGCACCACGCCGCCGAAGCGCGCGTGCTGCTCGACGCTGGAGGCGACCTCGTCGGCGAGCAGCTCGACCGCGCCGTCGTCGTGCAGGCGGACCAGGCCGACGCCGGTCTCGTCGCACGAGCTCTCGATGCCCATGATGATGCGTGACATCAGCCCGCCACCTCGTCTCGCGTCCGCGCCGGGCGGACCATCGTGTACGCGTCGGCACCGGAAGGCTGGTAGTAGCGCTTCCGGATGCCGAGCCGTTCGAAGCCGTGGCTCTCGTACAGCGCGAGGGCCGCGTCGTTGTCCGTGCGGACCTCGAGGAACACCGGCGCTTCGAACTCGTCGGCCCGCTCCAGCAGCGCTTGCAGCAGCGCCTTGCCGATGCCCTGGCGCTGGTACTCGGGCGCGACGCCGATCGTGTGCACGGTCGCCTCGTACTCGCCGCGGCGCCGCCCGACGACGGCCAGCCCGGCGTACCCGAGCAGCTCGTCGGTGTCGTCCGGACGCGCGGCGAGGTAGAAGTTGCCCGCGTCGAGCTCGGAGTGGAAGGCGCGGGAGCTCCACGGGTCGTCACCGGGGAAGAGGATCTGCTCGATCTCGACGCACCGGGCGATGTCCCGGCGGCGCAGCGGCTCGAGTCTCACGGCGCGGTCACCCGTTTCGGCGCGGCGGGCTCGGCGGCGTCGGGACGACGCAGGTACAGGGGCGTCAGCGGCGCGGGCGTTTCCTTCGCCAGCAACGCGCTCCGAGCGGCCTTCACCAGCCCGGCGGGCGACGGGAAGCGCGGCTCGATCGGCCGGACGTCGAGCGCGTCGGCGTACAGCAGGGCACCGTCGCCGGCGGCGACCTTGACGTCGGTTTCCAGGTCGGCCGGACGCTGGACGTGCGGGCCGTCGGTGCGGTTCCCGGCGGCGTCGTAGGCCGCCCAATAGACCTCGCGGCGACGGGCGTCGGTGAGGACGAGGAACGCGCTGTCGCCCGCGGGGACGTCGGCGGCCAGCGCGTCGAGGCTGCAGACCGGGTACACGGGGAGGCCGAGGGCGTGCCCGAGCGCGGCGGCGGTGGCCATCCCGGCGCGCAGGCCGGTGAAGGGGCCGGGACCGACGCCGACGACGATCGCGTCGAGGTCCTTGAGGGACGCTCCGGCGGCCTCGGCGGCGGCGAGCGCGTGCGGCATGATCAGTTCGCCGTGGGCCCGGGGGTCCACGGTGACACGCTCTCCGCGCGTCTCGACGCCGTCAGCGTCCACCGTGACCACACCCGCGGTGACCGCCGGGGTCGAGGTATCGATCGCCAGTACCAACACGGTGAGCAAGCGTACGACCAGGGTCTTCGGCCGCTTGCTGCAGGGGACTGATCCGCACGGTAACGTGCCAAGCGCGTCCGACACTGGGAGGTCCCCGCGGTGCCCGACCCGTTGTTCCCCACCCTCACGTCAGCTTCGGGCAAGGAAGCCCTCCGGTTCGGCGAACAGGCCCTGACCCACGAAGAGCTCGCGGCGGTCGCCGGCGGCCTCGCCGCCGGGCTGCCACGCGGCCGCGTCGCGGTCTGGGCGACCCCGACCCTGCACACGAGCGTCGCCGTCGTCGCGGCGCTGCTGGCCGGCGTCCCGGCCGTGCCGCTCAACCCGAAGATCGGCGAGCGCGAACTGGCGCACATCCTCGCCGACAGCGAGCCGCAGCTGGTGCTGGCCGAACCGGGCGTCGAGCTGCCCGAAGGCCTGGCGGCACTGCCCCGCCGGGACATCCCGCTGACCGGGGAAAAGACGCCCCTGGCCGAGGAGCCGGACCCCGAGACGCCCGCGTTGATCGTCTACACCTCGGGCACCACCGGGCCGCCGAAGGGCGTCGTCCTCCCCCGCCGCTCGATCGCGACGACGCTCGACGCGCTCGAGGACGCCTGGGGCTGGACCGGCGAAGACGTCCTCGTGCACGCACTCCCGCTGTTCCACGTGCACGGCCTGATCCTCGGCATCCTCGGCCCGCTGCGCCGCGGCGGCTCGGTGCGCCACCTCGGCCGGTTCTCGACCGAGGGCGTCGCGCGCGAGCTGTCGGCCGGCGCGACCATGCTGTTCGGCGTCCCGACGATGTACCACCGGATCGCGGGCGAGGTCGGCGCGGACAGCGCTCTCGCGGACGCGCTGCGCGGCGCGCGGCTGCTCGTCTCCGGGTCCGCGGCACTGCCGGTGCACGACCACCAGCGGATCACCGCGGCGACCGGCCAGCAGGTCGTCGAGCGCTACGGGATGACCGAGACACTGATGAACACGAGCGTCCGCGCGGACGGCGAGCGCAAGCCCGGCACCGTCGGCGTCCCGCTGCGGGGCGTCGAGCTCAGGCTGGTCGGCGAAGCCGGCGAGACGATCGACGACGTGGAGACGGTCGGCGAGATCCAGGTGCGCGGGCCCAACCTGTTCACCGAGTACCTCAACCGCCCGGACGCGACGGCGGCCGCGTTCGACGGCGGCTGGTTCCGCACCGGCGACATGGCCACGCGCGACACCGACGGGTACGTGAAGATCGTCGGCCGCAAGGCGACGGACCTGATCAAGAGCGGCGGTTACAAGATCGGCGCCGGCGAGATCGAGAACGCGCTGCTCGAACACCCCGGCGTCGCGGAGGCGGCCGTCACCGGCGAGCCGGACGACGACCTCGGCGAGCGGATCGTCGCGTGGATCGTGCCGGACGGCCCGCCGCCCAGCGCGGAGGAACTCGCCGACCACGTCGCGAAGCTGCTCGCGCCGCACAAGCGCCCGCGGGTCGTCCGGTACCTGGACGCATTGCCGCGCAACGACATGGGCAAGGTCATGAAACGGGCGCTCGGTGCCTAGGCAGCCGGCGCGCGAGATCGTCGGCGCGATCGCCACCGGCTTCGTGGAGTTCCCCACGCCGTTGCGCGAGGAGCCGGCCGACGGGCCGATCGACTGGCCCGGCTACCGCGAAGCGCGCTCCGCCGCCGAAGAGCGCACCGGCGAGAAGGAGTCCGTCGTCTGCGGGACGGCGAAGGTCGGCGACGTCGAGGCCGTGCTGGTCGCGTTCGAGTTCGGGTTCCTCGGCGGCTCGCTCGGGCAGCGCACCGGCGACCGGATCGAGGCGGCGTTCGCGCACGCCCGTGACGCCCGCCTGCCGGTGGTGTCGCTGATTTCGACCGGCGGCAGCCGCATGCAGCAGGGCATGCGCGCGTTGATGCAGCTGCAGCGGGTGGCGCGGGCGTCGGCGTTGACGCGGGCCTCGGGCATCCCGCAGATCTCGGTGCTGCGCGACCCGACGACCGGCGGCGGCTGGGCGACGCTCGGCGCGGGCGCCGACGTCATCCTCGCGCTGCCGGAGGCTCAGGTCGGCTTCGCCGGCTCGCGGGTCCGGCCGTCCGGTTCGCCGGAGGCGTACACCGCCGAGGCCAAGTACGAGTGGGGTCAGGTCGACGCGATCGTCTCCCCCGACGAACTCGGCTCCGCTTTGGAACGGTGGCTGCGGCTGCTGACGGCCCGGTCGTCGGCGGCGGCTCCCCCGCCTTCCGCGCTGCGAGCGGCTTCGCCGCCTTCGACGGGCTGGGAAGCGGTGCAGGCGGCCCGATCCCCGCGCCGGCCGCGGGCCGTCGAGTACCTCGACGCGTACTTCGACTGGCGCTCGGACGTCAGCGGCGACCGGGCCGGCGGCGTCGACCCGGGGGTGTCGTGCGGCTTCGGCTGGCGCGACGGCCGGACGATCGCGTACGCGGCCCAGTGCGGCACGCCGACGTCGCCCTCGGGCTTCCGGACGGCGGCACGGCTGGTGAAACTGGCGTCGCGGCTGGGCATCCCGGTCCTGACCCTGGTCGACACCCCGGGCGCGGCGAACGACGCGGCGGCGGAGCAGGCGGGCGCGGGCGGCGCGATCGCGGCGATGTTCGAAGCGGTCGCGACGGCGTCGATCCCGGTGACGACGCTGGTGATCGGCGAGGGCGGCTCGGGCGGAGCGCTGGCGTTCGCGGCGGCGGGGTCGACGTGGGTGACACCGGACGCGTACTTCTCGGTGACGTCCCCCGAGGCCGCGGCGGCGATCCTCAAGCGGCCGGCTTCGGAGGTCCCGGACCTCGCGAACCAGCTGCGGCTGCGGCCGCAGGACCTGGTCGACCTGGGCGTCGCCAGAGCGGTCGTGAGTCCGGCTCGATGATCGACGTCCGATCAGGACTGCGGCCACTCGGAGAAATACGGCACCCATCCGTGGTTGGATCTCGTGATGGGGTATCGACTGAACAGGCGAGCGGCGTTCGGTTTGGGGACCGCTGTCGCCGCTGGAAGCATTCTGACCGGCTCTCCCGCGTTCGCGCAGGAAGCAGACATCGAGGCCAGCCCGGCCACACCGGACCGGGCCAGGCAGAAAGTGAAGCGCGTCTACGACGACGCGGCCGCTGAGGCAGGCGGCATCTGGAACTCCTGCATCAGCGTGGCCGACCAGGTGGCCGTCGACGTGGCGTCCGACGAGATCGTCGAGGCGTACAGCGTCAACAAGGTCGCCGTCGCGGTCACCTTGATGGACAAGATCGACCGTGGCCTGCTCACGCTGGACCAGCAGGTCCAGGTGCCGGAGAGCATCGTCGTGCCGGGTGGCGACGGCATCATCATCCTGGACAAGGCGTACCCGAGCGCGTTCACGCTGGGTCACGTTCTGTCGCTGTTCCTCACTGTTTCGGATGACACGTGCGTCCGGCTGGTGGGGCTCGTGGTTCCGGCGGCCGAGATCAACGAGATCCTGGTGACCAAGGGCTTCCCCAAGACCCAGGTCACGCCGGTGGCCAACCCGAACCGCTACTTCCTCGGCCAGACCACTCCGCGCGAGACCCACGACCTGCTGAAGGCACTGGTGGCGGGCACATTGCTGAGCCCGGCGTCGACGGAGTACCTGCTGTCGATCCTGCGGTCGCAGGTGGCGTTCACCGACGGTATCCGCCGTGAGATGTCGTCCATCGATCGGGCGAGGATCGCCACGAAGGCGGGCTGGCTGAACGACGGCCGCAACGAGGCGGGGATCATGTTCGACGCCGCGGGCAAGCCGGTGCTGATCTACTCGATGTTCGCGCACGGCCAGGCGAACCCGGAGGACTTCGGGGCCACGCACCCGGTCCGGCAGGCCAGCGCGAAGATGGGGCCGAAGTTCCTGCGCGCGGTCGACAAGATCGCGGGCGCGGGCGCCAAGGCCTTCCGGGCACCGGTCTACCAGCAGTACAACGGCGGCTGAGAGCAGCTACCGAGGGCAGCGACCACCGTGGACACCGGGCGGTCGCTGCCCTCCGGCAGTGCGGGAATCCCCTGTCCTGTACGGACTTACGCCCGCGCCAGCTCCGGGACGCGGTCGGTCCAGGTGCCGTGCGGTTCGAGGGTGACCTCACGGACGTCGTCCTCGCGGCGGTCCAGCCGGACCACCAGGTAATCCGACGACAGCCGCTCCGCCGAGCCCTCGCCCCACTCGACCACGATCGCCGAGCGTTCCAGGTCCGTGTCCAGGTCGAGGTCGTCCAGCTGGGACAGGTCGCCGCCCAGGCGGTACGCGTCCACGTGCACCAGCGGCACCCCCGCCGGGCCGGCCGGGTGGACGCGGGCCAGCACGAACGTCGGTGAGCTGACGCGGCCGCCGACGCCGAGGCCGTCCGCGATGCCGCGCGTCAGCGTCGTCTTGCCCGCGCCGAGCGGTCCGGCGAGCAGCACCAGGTCACCCGCGCGCAGGGAACGGCCCAGGGACCGCCCGAACTCCATCGTGTCGTCGGGCGTGGGAAACACGAACGTCAACGCTGCCACCACCAGTTTCGCTGAGCCGAAGCCACGCCGTCCGCACCGGAACAGCGTTGCAGGAGATCGATCAGATGACTGTTCACCAGCTCGGGCTGTTCGAGCAGCACCATGTGCCCGGCGCCGCGGACGCGCACCAGCTCCGCGTCGGGCAGCTCGGCCGCGATCCGCTCGGCGTGCGAGAACGGCGTGAACCGGTCCGAATCACCGCCGATGACCAGCACTTCCGCGTGCTTCAGCCCGGCCAGCGCGGCGTACCGGTTGTGGCTGCCGAGCGTGTCGACGAAGTTGACGAGCCCGCGGACCGGCGTCACCTCGAGCATTTCGAGCATGAAGTCGACGAGTCTCGGCGCGACGTCGCGGCTGCCGAACGCCAGCCGCCGCACGGCCTGGCGCGTCAGCTGCCCGCCCGCGGCCCGGACGAACTCCACCAGCCCCGGCTGCCAGCCGGCGAGACCGCCCGCGGCGCGCGTCAACGGGTTGTACTTCGAGAGCAGTGAACGCGGCAACCCGCGTGCGCCCACTTCGCCCGCCGCGGTCGCGATGAAGGCCACGCCTTCGATGCGATCCTCGAACAGCTCGGGGAACTCGGCGGCCAGCTCCATGATCACCATGCCGCCCATCGAGTGCCCCAGCAGCACGATGGGCCCCTCCGGCACCACGGACCGCAGCACGCAGTCCAGGTCGCGCGCCAGCTGCTCGATCGTCGAGTTCTCCGCGGACGCCGCGCCGGACAGGCCGTGGCCGCGGTGGTCGTAGTAGACCTGACGCACGCGCGGCAGCCGGAGCGTTGCGAGGTCGCGACGCTGGAAGTGCCAGCAGCGCCGGGAAAGCGCGAAGCCGTGTACCCCCACGACAGTCAGTTCGGGTTTGCCGCCGTCTTCCGGGTCGATCTCCTCGACCGAAAGCGGCGTGCCGTCCTCGGCCGCGACCGTGGAAGTACGGTCCGGCTTCAGCTCCCCCAGCGGTTCGTCCACGTACGGATCCTCACTGTGCCGCCGCTGCTGCGCGGCGACGATAGCGGCGGCGGCGGTCCCGGTGGCGATGGCCCCGACCCCGCCGGCGATGGCCAGCAGTCGACGTGAAGGTGTCACTGGCGCGCCTCCAGATACCGGCGCCGCACCCGCGGGCGGTACATCGAGGTGACGATCTCGTAGTCGATGGTGCCCAGCTTGTCGGCCCACTCACGGGCCGTCGGCTCACCGCGCGTCCCCGGCCCGAACAGGACGACCTCGTCACCGACGGCGGGTTCGTAGTCGCCGCAGTCGACGATCAGCTGGTCCATGCAGACGCGCCCGGCGACCGGCCGCCGCTGCCCGCCGAGGAGGACGTCCATCCGCCCGGACAGTGACCGCGGGACGCCGTCGGCGTACCCGGCCGGCACGAGCGCCAGGTTCGTGTCGCGCTCCGCCGTCCAGGTGTGCCCGTAGGACACCGATTCGCCGGCTTCGACGCGCTTGACCAGGGCGACCGCGGACCGGAACGTCATGGCCGGGCGCAGGTCTTCGGCCTGCGGCACCGGGTTGAGCCCGTACATCGCGATGCCGGGCCGGACGACGTCGAAGTGCAGGTCCGGCCGGGTCAGCAGGGCCGCGGAGTTCGCCAGGTGCCGCTTCGGGTCGAGCCCGGCGGCGCGGGCGACGTCGTAGGCCTCGGCGAACCGCTTGGCCTGCAGATCGGTCGCCGGGTGGTCCGGCTCGTCCGCGCACGCGAGGTGGGACCAGATCGCGACGACTTCGACCCGCGGTTCGGCGGCCGCCGCTTCGACCAGCTCGGCCCAGCGGGCGGGCGGGCAGCCGTTGCGCGAGAGCCCGGTGTCGATTTTGAGGTGCACACGGGCCCGGGTACCCGCGGGGACCGCAGCGGCGATGCGAGCTAGCTCACCGGTGGAGCTCGCCGCGAGGTCGACGTCCGCCTCGATGCCCGGCGCGAAGTCGACGTCGGGCGTGTCCAGCCAGCTGAACAGGCGGGTCGTGATCCCGGCCGCGCGAAGACTCAGGGCTTCGCCGAGTGAGCAGGTGCCGAGCCAGCGCGCGCCGGCCTCGACCGCGGCGCGCGCCACCGGCAGCGCGCCGTGGCCGTAGGCATCGGCCTTCACCACGGCCATCACTTCGGAGCCGGGCGCGCGGGCGCCCAGCAAGGTGAGGTTGTGGCGGATCGCGTCGAGGTCGATGTCGACCTGCGCCCTGGGGAAACTGGAGGTCATGGCGCCCTCCAGTTTCCCATGACCCGAGGTCAGGGCAGGCGCGCCCCGGACGTGGCGGAGAACACGTGCAGCTCGTCGGGGCGAATCCGCAGGTGCAGCGTGTCACCCATGGCCGGCGGCGTGCGCGGGTCGACCCGGACGACGACGTTGGGCCGGGTGTCGTCGGCGTCGGTCTGGGCGAGCTTGCCGTAGACGAACGCGTCCGAGCCGAGCTCCTCGACCAGGTCCACCTTGATCGGCAGGGTGCCGTCTTCGCCGTTGGCGACCTCGAGGGCCTCCGGCCGGAAGCCGAGGGTCACGGTGTCCCCGTCGGCCGCGGCGATGGTCTCGCGGGTCAGCGGCACGCGCGCGCCACCCACCTCGGCGCCGTCGGCCGTGAGCTTCGCGGTGGCGAGGTTCATCGCCGGCGAGCCGATGAACCCGGCGACGAAAGCGTTGGCGGGCCGGTCGTAGAGAGCGCGCGGGGTGTCGCACTGCTGCAGCAGGCCGTCGGACAGCACCGCGACGCGGTCACCCATCGTCATGGCTTCGACCTGGTCGTGCGTGACGTACACGGTCGTGACGCCGAGGCGGCGCTGGAGCGCGGCGATCTGCGTACGCGTCGAGACACGCAGCTTCGCGTCGAGGTTCGACAGCGGCTCGTCCATCAGGAAGACCTGCGGCTCGCGGACGATCGCGCGGCCCATCGCGACGCGCTGGCGCTGACCACCGGAGAGCGCCTTCGGCTTGCGGTCGAGGTAGTCCACGATGTCGAGCAGCTTCGCGGCCTCGAGGACCTTCTGCTTGATCTCGGACGCGGGGCGGCCGGCGATCTTCAGCGCGAAGCCCATGTTCTGGGCGACCGTCATGTGCGGGTACAGCGCGTAGTTCTGGAACACCATCGCGATGTCGCGCGAGCGCGGCGGCAGCTGCGTGACGTCGCGGTCGCCGATCCAGACGGCGCCGTCGTCGATGTCCTCGAGCCCGGCGAGCATGCGCAGGCTGGTCGACTTGCCGCAGCCGGACGGGCCGACCAGCACCAGGAACTCGCCGTCGGCGATCTCCAGGTCCAGCGCGTCGACCGCGGGGCGCTCCGAACCGGCGTAGCGCCGGGTCGCCTTGTCGTAGGTGATGGAAGCCATCGGTCAGTCCTCTCCGAGATTCCGCCGGACCCCGTACGCCGCTTCGCGGGCTTCGAGGTGGCGCTGCTGGATCCGGTGGCCCTCGGCGCGCTGCGCCTCGGTCGGCTCGTCCAGCTCGAGCCTGGTCTTGTTCCCTTGCCAGGACGGGGGTTCCGCACTGGAAGCCAACGCCCACGCCGCCTGCCGCGCCGCGCCGATGGCGACGTACTCGGCGACTTCGGGCAGCTGCACGGGCACGCCGAACACCAGCGGCGCGACCGCGCGGACGGCGGCCGACTGCGCGCCCCCGCCGATCAGCAGCACGCGGCGGACGTCGAGGCCGTGCGCGCGCACCGCGTCGAGGCCGGCGGCCAAGCCGCAGAGCATGCCTTCGACGGCACTGCGCGCGAGGTTCTCCGGGGTCATGTTCGCCCGGGTCAGGCCGGCCAGGGAGCCGGTGGCGCCGGGCAGGTTCGGGGTGCGCTCGCCGTCGAGGTAGGGCAGGAAGGTCAGGCCGCCGGCGCCGGGCTCGGCCCGCAGCGCGAGCCGGTCGAACTCGCTCAGCGTCGCGCCGAGCATCGACGCCGTCGCCGTGAGCACACGGGCGGCGTTGAGCGTGCAGGCGAGCGGCAGGAACCGGCCGGTGGCGTCGGCGAACCCGGCCACGTCGCCGGACGCGTCGGCCGCGCCGGTCTCGGCAACGCCGAACACGGTGCCGCTGGTGCCGAGCGAGACGACGACGTCACCGGGCTGCAGTTCGAGCCCCAGCGCGGCGGCCATGTTGTCACCGGTGCCGGCGGAGACGAGCATTCCGCCGGGGGTGTGGCCGGCGGTGTCAGCCGGGCCGAGCACGGTCGGCAGCTCCGGCGTCCGGCCGCCGAAGGCGTGGGCCAGGACGTCGAGGCGGTAGGCGTTGTCGGACGGCGAGAAGTAGCCGGTGCCGGACGCGTCGCCGCGGTCGGTGACCGGGGCGCCGCCGGTGAGCTTCCAGGTCAGCCAGTCGTGCGGGAGCAGCACGCGGGCGACGCGGTCGGCGAGCTCGGGCTCGTTGTCGGCCAGCCAGCGCAGCTTCGTGACGGTGAAGCTGGCGACCGGCACCGAGCCGACCGACTTCGCCCAGACCGAGGGCCCGCCGAGCTCGTCGACGAGGTCGAGCGCCGACTGCGCCGAGCGGGTGTCGTTCCACAGCAGCGCGGGCCGGACCACCTCGTCGTGCTCGTCGAGGGTGACCATGCCGTGCTGCTGACCGCCGACGCCGATGGCCTTGACGTCGTCGAGCAGGCCCTTCGTGGCTTCTCCGAACGCGTCCCACCAGGCGGCGGGGTCGACCTCGGTGCCGTCGGGGTGCGGCGCGCGGCCGGTGCGGACGATCTCACCGGTTTCGGCGTCGCACACGACGACCTTGGTCGACTGGGTGGACGAATCGACGCCGGCGACCAGCTCAGCTGTCATAGGGCTGCCCCTCTGTGACGTGTTCGACGATCTCGATCGCGGTACCGGCGTTGAGCGCGGCCTCGATCTCCTCGGTGGGCGTGGCTTGGCCGGTGATCAGCAGGTCGTAGTCGCCGACGTCACCGTGCGCGTAGGTGGCGGTGCGGCCGAACTTCGAGTGGTCGACGACCAGGACCGTCCGGTTGGCGACCCGGAGGGCCGCCTTCTTGAGCTCGGCGTAGTCGCGGTCGGGGTGGAAGAGCCGCCCGACGGCGACGGCGGTGACCGAGACGAACGAGACGTCGGCGCGGAGGGAGTCGAGCAGGCCGAGGACCTCGGGGCCGGCGCAGGAGTCGTACTCGGGCGAGTACCGGCCGCCCGCCAGCACGACGTCGACCTTCGGGCCGAGCAGCCGGGCGGCGTGCAGCGAGTTGGTGACGACGGTGAGGGCGTCGATCTCGGCCAGGCGCTTGACCAGCGGGAGGAGCGTGGTGGAGTCGTCGACGAAGACGGTCTGGCCGGGCTGCACGTGGTTCGCGGCGGCCTCGCCGAGGGCTTCCTTTTCGCCGTGGTGGAGCGTGTCGCGGAAGCGGGCGGCGGTCTCGATGGTGAGCGCCGGGTAGGCCTCGACCTTGCCGCGGAGCTTGCGCAGGAGGCGGCGCTCGGCGAGGTCGTCGAGGTCGCGGTGCATGGTCATGAGGCTGACCCGGAACCTCGTCGTCAGATCGTCGATGCGGGCTTCGCCCTGCTCGATGACGTGGTCGAGGATGTCCTGCCGCCGCTGTTCGACGACGGCGTCGGACGGCCGGGTCTTCCGGTCTCCAGATGCTGTGCCGCCGCTCACACGGCATTCTTACCAGATTTACCGCCCAGAGTTAACAGAGAACTCGATAACTCTTCTCAGGACCAGCCACTACTTTCACCCGAAAGTGCGTCCGGAGCGGGAACTCCGGATCACTTTCGTAGAGAAAGTGACGTTCAGGGCGTCAGGGAGCGGATCGCGCGGATTGCCTCCGGGATCGCGTGGACCAGGCCGGATGCCGAGGTCGGGGCGTTCTGGGCCGCGATCGCTCCGGCCAGGGAGTGGACGTGCGCCGCGGCGGCCGCGGCCAGCCACGGGTCCAGGCCCGCCGCCAGTAGCGAGCCGACCAGGCCGGACAGCACGTCGCCTGAGCCCGCCGTCGCCAGCCAGGCGCCGCGCGGGGTGTTCACGGCGACGCGGCCGTCCGGGGCCGCCACCACCGTCACGTGCCCCTTCAGCAGCACCACCGCGTCGTACTTCTTCGCCGCTTCGCGCGCCGCCGTCACGCGGTCCGCGCCCGGTTTGCGGCCCATCAGGCGCTCGTACTCGCCCGCGTGCGGGGTCAGCACCAGCGGCGTATCCGGGTCGCGCGCGTCCAGGACCTCCGGGGACTTCGCGATGATCGTCGTCGCGTCGGCGTCCGCGCAGACCGGGACGCCCTGGCCGAGCACGTACCGCAGCACGTCGCGGCCCTCGGAACCCGTGCCGATGCCCGGCCCGACCGCCCACGCCTGGACGCGGCCGGCGTCCGCGACCGTGCCCGTCGCGATGATCTCCGGCCACTGCGACCGGACGACGTCGGCCGCGTGACCCGCGTAGCGCACCATGCCGGCCGTCGCGCGGACCGCCGAGCCCGCCGCCAGCACCGCCGCGCCCGGGTACGTCGCCGAGCCCGCCGCGATGCCGACCACGCCCTGGCTGTACTTATCGTCCTCCGGCCTGGGCACCGGCCAGGCCGCGGCGACGTCGACGATGTCGAGCCGGCGCAGGTCCGGGTCCGCCAGCTCGAGGCCGATGTCCACCAGCACGACCTCGCCGCACCACGACGGCGCCAGCGCGTGCACCGGCTTGAGCGCGCCGAACGTCACCGTGCGGGTCGCCTTCACCGCCGGGCCGTCGACGGCGCCGGTGTCCGGGTCGACGCCGCTGGGCAGGTCGACCGCCACGATCGGCGCCTCGACCAGCTCGACGAGCCGCGCGGCGTCGGGCCTCAAAGAGCCACTGGCGGAGATGCCGACGATCCCGTCGACCACGACGTCGGCCCGCGCGATCCACTGTGGACCGTCCTCGGCGGACACCACCCGGCCACCGGCCCGCTTCAACGCCTTGAGGCCGGCGGGGTGCGCCTTCTCAGGTTTCAGCAGGATCGCCGTGACGGCTACTCCGCGTCGCCGGAGGAAGGCTCCCGCCCAGAGCGCGTCGCCGCCGTTGTCACCCGAGCCGACCAGCAGCACCACCCGGCGGCCGGAAACGCCGCCGGTGTGGTCTTCGAGGAAGTCCGCGATCTGCACCGAGAGCCCGAACGACGCTCGCCGCATCAGCTCGCCGTCGGGCGTGACGGCGAACGCCCGCCCCTCCGCCTCGCGAATCCGTTTCGTAGTCCAGATTCCCTGCACGGCGAAGGCCTCCCTCTTTACGCTGTGTTATTCCACGGTGACGGACTTCGCCAGGTTACGCGGCTTGTCGACGTCGTACCCGCGGGCGCGGGCGATCTCCGCGGCGAGCACCTGCAGCGGCACCGTGGAGACCAGCGGCTGCAGCAGCGTCGGCACCGCGGGGACCTCGATGAGCTCGTCGGCGAACGGCCGGACGGTCTCGTCTCCCTCTTCGGCGATCACGATCGTGCGGGCCCCGCGCGCCTGGATCTCGCTGATGTTCGACACGAGCTTCGAGTGCAGCACCGCGCGGCCCTTGGGCGACGGCATCACGACGACGACCGGCAGGCCCTCTTCGATCAGCGCGATCGGGCCGTGCTTGAGCTCGCCGGCGGCGAAACCCTCGGCGTGCATGTACGCGAGTTCCTTGAGCTTCAGCGCGCCTTCGAGGGCGACCGGGAACCCGACGTGGCGGCCGAGGAACAGGATCGCCTTCGAGTCCGCGATCCGGCGGCCGAGGTCGCGCACCTGGTCCACAGTGGACAGTACCTTCTGGACGGCCGCGGGCATGGCCTCCAGCTCGGCGAACTCGCGCGCGACCTCGTCCGGGTACTTGGTGCCGCGGGCCTGTGCCAGCGCCAGGCCGACCAGGTAGTTGGCCGCGATCTGGGCGAGGAACGCCTTGGTCGACGCGACACCGATCTCGGGACCGGCGTGGGTGTAGAGGACGGCGTCGGACTCGCGCGGGATCTGCGCGCCGTTGGTGTTGCAGACGGCCAGCACGCGCGCCTTCTGCTCCCGCGCGTGCCGGACGGCTTCGAGCGTGTCCGCCGTCTCGCCGGACTGGGAGACAGCGACGACCAGCGTGTCGCGGTCGAGGACGGGGTCGCGGTAGCGGAACTCCGACGCCAGCTCGACCTCGACCGGCAGCCGCGTCCAGTGCTCGATCGCGTACTTCGCGACCAGGCCGGAGTGGTAGGCCGAACCGCAGGCGACGACGAAGACCTTGTCGACGTCGCGCAGGTCCTGGTCGGAGATGCGCTGCTCGTCGAGGATGATCCGGCCGGATTCGAAGTGCCCGCGCAGCGTGTTGGCCAGCGCTTCGGGCTGCTCCTCGATCTCCTTGAGCATGAAGTACTCGTGGCCGCCCTTTTCGGCGGCGGACAGGTCCCAGTCGACGGTGAACGGCTTGGCCTGGGCGGCGTCGCCGTGGAAGTCGGTGACCTCGTAGCCCTCGCGGGTGATGACGACGAGCTGGTCCTGGCCGAGTTCGACGGCCTCGCGGGTGTGCTCGATGAAGGCGGCGACGTCGGAGGCGACGAAGTGCTCACCGTCCCCGACCCCGACGACCAGCGGCGACGACCGGCGCGCGGCCACGATGGTGTCCGGCTGGTCGGCGTGGGTCACGACGAGGGTGAAGGCGCCTTCGAGGCGGCGGCAGACGGCGGCGACGCTGGCCGCGAGGTCACCCTTGGTATCGCCTTCGACGTAGGCGCGGGCGACGAGGTGCGCGGCGGTCTCACTGTCGGTGTCACTGGCCATCTCGACGCCGTCGGCCTCGAGCTCGGCGCGCAGGGCGGCGAAGTTCTCGATGATGCCGTTGTGCACGACGGCGACGCGCTGCGAGGCGTCGCGGTGCGGGTGCGAGTTGCGGTCGATCGGCGCGCCGTGGGTCGCCCAGCGGGTGTGGCCCATGCCGGCGGTGCCGGTGATGCGGTCGCGGCCGACCTTGTCGAGCTCGGCTTCCAGGTTGGCGAGGCGCCCGGCCTTGCGCTCGACGGTCAGCGCACCGGCGCCGTCGAGGACCGCCACACCGGCCGAGTCGTAACCGCGGTACTCCATGCGCCGGAGCCCGCCGAGGACGACGTCCAGTGCCGGGCGGTGCCCGACATATCCCACGATTCCACACACGCGCACCAGCCTAACGAGGGACATTCAGCGGGTTGACGGGGTCCGGAAACCGGGGTTGACCTGCGTAAACGTGAGTGGACATGGTCCGGACCAATGCACCTTGGGGCGCACGTGGGTGAGTGCCCGGGTCCGGGCTTCCAGCGCCCCAATGTGGCCTTGGTTGCGTCTGACGCACCCAAGGCGGCCGTGGGGGGGTCGCCCGCACCGCCGGGGGTCGGGATACGACCACG
>NZ_JBFBBQ010000063.1:0-49245 GCF_040682775.1 Amycolatopsis sp. NPDC051106
GTCACGGTCATCTCGCCGTAGGCGCCGCCGATGAGTTCTTGGAGCTTGTGGGCGTAGACGGGGTCGGGCTTTTCGGGCTTGGCTTCGAACTGCAGGAGCTTGGTGTGACGGAACACGCGCTTCCCTTTCTCCGACTGGCTGGGAAGTCGGGGTGTGCCCGCCGAGGCCCGGGTTAACCGGAATCAGCCCCAGAGGGGGAATCCGGTTGGGCCGCGGCCGCCCGGGTACCCGCGCCGCATGAGCGACGGAATGCGCATCGTGGTCACCGGGGCCACGGGCAACCTCGGCACCGCGACCCTCGACGCGCTGGCCCGCGAGCCGCGTGTCGGCTCCCTGGTCGGGCTCGCCCGCCGGGCGCCGGCGCCCGGGCGGGGCGAGACGGAGTTCGTCCGCGCCGACGTCGAACACGACGACCTGGCCCGGCTGTTCCGCGGCGCCGACGTCGTCGTGCACCTGGCGTGGCTGTTCCAGCCGACGCACCGCCCGGAGCGGACGTGGCGCGCGAACGTCCTGGGTTCGCTGCGCGTCTTCGACGCCGTGGCGGAAGCGGGGGTGCCGAAGCTGGTGTGCGCGTCCTCGGTGGGGGCCTACTCGCCGCGGGAAGACGACGTCCCGGTCGGCGAGGACTGGCCCACCCACGGCTGGCCCGGCGCCGCCTACACCCGGGAAAAGGCGTACGTGGAGCGGTGTCTCGACGTCTTCGAACGCCGAAACCCCGCGATCGACGTGGTCCGCGTCCGGCCCGGGTTCGTGTTCCAGCGCGCGGCGGCGTCGGAGCAACGGCGGTTGTTCGCCGGCCCGTTCGTGCCGGGCAGCCTGGTCCGGCCGGGGCTGGTCCCGGTGCTGCCCGACCTGCCGGGCCTGCGGATGCAGGTCGTGCACGCGGCCGACGTCGGCGACGCGCTCGCGCGGTGCGTGCTGCGGCCGGTGTCGGGCGCGTTCAACATCGCCACCGGCCCGGTCGTGGACACCCGGTTCGTCGCCGGCCTGCTGGGCGCCCGCCCGGTGCCCGTGCCTCGTGCGCTGGTGCGCGCGGCGCTCGGGGGAGCGTGGCGGCTGCACCTGGTCCCAGCGACGCCCGGCCTGTTCGACGCCGTGCTGCGGCTGCCCGTGATGGACACCTCCCGCGCGGCCGCGGAACTGGACTGGGCACCGCGGCACGACGCGGCCGACGCGCTGCGGGCGTTCTTCAGCGGGCTCCGCTCCGGCGCCGGAGGCGGTACCGAGCCCTTGGCCGCCGACCACCTGCGGCTGCGAGAGGTCGCCACCGGGGTGGGGGAGCGGCCCTGACCCGCGAGAGGGTGTTGCTCCTCGGACGGCGATGCGGTCGGGACGACGCTCGGTACGCCGTCCCGACCGTGAACCGGTGGCCGGTCAGGTGGTCAGGGTGATCGCGGCGTCGGCTTCGACGACCCGGAAGCTGAAGCTCTCTTCGAGGTAGAGCGACACGGTGTCGGCGTCGTGGTGGCTGTAGCCGACCGCGAGGTCCTGGCCCAGCTCG
This sequence comes from Amycolatopsis sp. NPDC051106, assembly GCF_040682775.1. Classification (NCBI taxonomy): domain Bacteria; kingdom Bacillati; phylum Actinomycetota; class Actinomycetes; order Pseudonocardiales; family Pseudonocardiaceae; genus Amycolatopsis; species Amycolatopsis sp. NPDC051106. Next base: position 1,502 of record NZ_JBFBBQ010000063.1, read on the forward strand.
AGCGAGAAGTCACCGCCGTCGAGGCTCACGACGAGGGCGCCGTCCAGGCCCGGGGCGCGCACCACCTTGCCGCCGCCCAGGATGCGGCGGAGGTGGTCGAACAGCAGGTGGCCGCCGTGCTCGGTGCTCTCCACGATCCGCGTGTACCCCGCCGGGGCGATCGCCAGCCCGTACGGGCCCTTGATGCCGGCCTGGCGGAGCGTGTCCACCGCGCGGGCGACGACGCCGGGGTACGCCTCGGGATCCTCGCCGAGCGACGGGGTGTCGTACGGGCAGGTCTCGGTGATGCCGGTGATGCCGGCCGCCGCCCAGCCGTGGAAGACGGCGCGGTTTTCGATCATCGCGATCTGCTTCGCCGCGCGGTCGAGGTCGTCGAACTCGAGGTCGTCGGCGCCGCGCTCGGCGTCGTCCAGCTCCGCGCGGGACACCGTGAACGGCACCCGCACCTCGGTGAGCGGCAGGACCCGCCGCTGCCGGACCACCGCGCCCTCGCCCGCTTCGGCCAGGGAAGCCGAGGCGAGAGTGGTGGTCCGGCCGAGGTCCGTGGCCGAGTGGCGCCAGCCGTGCGGGCCGGCGACGTCGACGAGGCGGCGGGCCGCCAGGTGGGTCTGCAGCCGCTCCCGGGCCTCGGCGTCGACTTCCTTCCAGCCCGCCTCGGTGATCGGGGCGAGGCCGCGCATCAGGTGGTTCATGTCAGTCCTGTTCCTTGAGGCCGCCGATGCCGAGCGAGCCGTCGGCGGGGTGGTCGCCGAGCCGTTCGTCGACGTACTGCTGCGGGTCGATGTCGCTGACGTCGAGGTCGCGCGCGCCTTCGTGCTGCCGCTTGAACTCGACGAACCGGCGGCCGAGCTCCTCGCGCAGGCCGGGATCGGCGTGGCGCCGGAAGTCGGCGAGGCCTTCGTCCTCCTCCTCGGCCATGTGCTCGCTGTTGGCGAACCGGGCCTTGTTCACCGCCGCGTGCCAGGCGGTGCTGCCGACGGGGTGCAGGGCGGCTTCGTGGACGCCGTCGCGGATGTCGTTGTGGTCGCCGACGGCGTCGAGCGTCTCCTCCTCGGCGTCGTCGCCGCGACGCAGCAGCTGGGGGTAGAAAATTTCCTCCTCGGCGCGGGCGTGCACGTCGAGCAGGTCGGCCAAGGGCTGCCAGACCTCCGCCAGGTCGGCGGGGTCGGTGAGGTCGTCGAGCCGGGCGAACTGGCGCCGGAACCAGTCGTGGTCGTCGAGGATGAGGCTGGTGATGTCGGCCATGCCGCACTCCTACCCTCATCCGGAGCCCGGGAAACGCGGACCCTGTGGTGCGAACGCCCCACAGTGCGGTGCCCGGAACCGCACTACCGTGCCGGACAGTGAATCGCCGACGATCCACGGGTATCACCTTCCCTGCTCGAAAGGTGTTCCGGTCATGCGCATGCGTCTCGTCCTGCCCCTGCTCGCCCTGCTGGCCGGGTTCTGCTCGGTGGGTGCCGCTCCGGTGGCCGCCGATCCCGGTCCCGTGACGGCCATGGCCGTCACCGACGCCTGTTACACCTGGGGACGCACGCTGGCGCAAGGCGCGTCCGGTGACGACGTCCGCCAGCTGCAGATCCGGGTCGCCGGCTACCCGGGTTACGGCGGCGTCCTGGCCATCGACGGCCAGTTCGGCGCGGGGACCAAGGCCGCGGTCACCCGGTTCCAGCAGGCCTACGGCCTCGGCGCGGACGGCATCGCCGGACCCGCGACCTTCGGCAAGATCTACCAGCTGCAGGACGACGACTGCACGCCGGTCAACTTCAGCTACGCCGAACTGAACCGGTGCAACTCGGACTGGTCGGGCGGCAACGTCTCCGCCGCGACCGCGAAGGCCAACGCGCTGGTGTCGATGTGGAAGCTGCAGGCGATGCGGCACGCGATGGGGGATCGCCCGATCGTGGTCAACGGCGGTTTCCGCAGCGTCGCCTGCAACAACGCGGTCGGCGGGGCGGCCGCCAGCCGTCACCTCTACGGCGACGCGGTCGATCTCGGGGCCGGGGCGCAAGGCTTCTGCGGACTGGCGCTGCAGGCCCGCAACCACGGCTTCAGCGAGATCCTCGGCCCGGGCTACCCGGGCCACAGCGACCACACGCACGTGGCGCACCGGTCGAGCCGCTTCTGGTCGGCGTCGTCCTGCGGAATCTGAGTGACTCCCGGAAACGCCGGCGCCCCACCTCTCGCGGTGGGGCGCCGGCGTTGTTCTGTCGCGCCGAGAACAATCGGACCCGAGGAAGTTGTCACCGCGGTTACAGGTGGCAGCCCCGGTTGCGGGACGGTGCTTCCCGCGCCCGGTCGAGCGTGGGCGCTGACCGTCTTCCTTGCCCGGACGGTGGAACTCCGTCCTCCGGTGACAATCGCGACCGTCGGTTCTCCGTTGCCCGATGAGTGTCGCGATCCGAAAAACGGTCTTCCCGTTCCGCGCGATTGACACTCTTCGTCCGCGCGAAATAACCTTCCGCCGAAGGTGATGATCAGCGCATTCGGCGCACTTCGCCGCGCAATTCACGCGTTCCTGCGACGTCATTGGCGAGGGGTTATGGAAACCATTTCCGAGGCGGCTTTCGCGGTACCCGCGGTCGGTGGCCCGGTCGAGGGCGACTCGTTCGCCACCCTGCTCGGCCGGTGGGCCCGGCGCCTCGGCGACGAGGTCGCCCTGACCTTCCTGGACCACCGCGGCAGCGCCGACGGCCGCGCGGTGAGCTTGACCTGGCGCGCACTGGACGACCGGGTCAGCGCCGTCGCCGCGCACCTGCAGGGCGTCGCCCGGCCCGGGGCGCGAGCCGCCGTGCTGGCGCCGCAGTCCGCCGACTACGTCGTCGCCTTCCTCGGGGCCGTCCGGGCCGGGCTGGTCGCCGTGCCGCTTTTCGCGCCCGACCTGCCCGGGCACGCGGGCCGCCTCGCCGCGACGCTCACCGACTGCGCCCCTCAGGTCGTGCTCACCACCACGGAGGTGACCGGCGAGGTCACCGGCTTCCTCGGCACGCTCGAGAGCGAAGCCACCGTCGTGGCCGTCGACGCGCTGCCGCCGGCCGCCGCGGGCGAGCACGAATGGCACCGGCCCGCGCCGGACGAACTGGCCTACCTGCAGTACACGTCCGGCTCCACGCGCTCGCCGGCCGGGGTCATGCTGACCCATCACAACGTGCTCTCCAACGCCCGGCAGTGCTGCACCGCGTACGGCGCCGAGACCGGTACGACCTCGACCGTCAGCTGGCTGCCGCTCTTCCACGACATGGGGCTGATCCTCGGGATCGGCGCGCCGATGTTCGGCGGCCTGGCTTCGGTGCTGATGGACCCGCTCGCGTTCCTCGAGCGGCCCGCCCGGTGGCTGCGAGCGCTCTCGGCCAGCCCCGGCGCGATCAGCGCGGCCCCCAACTTCGCCTACGCCTACAGCGCTTCCCGCGTGACCGAGGACGAGAAGAGCTACCTCGAGCTGAGCCGGGTCGTCTCGCTGATCAACGGCAGCGAGCCGGTCCTGCCCGCCACCCTCGCGAAGTTCCAGGACGCGTTCGGCGAGTGCGGCCTGCGGCCGGAGGTCCACCGGGCCTCCTACGGGCTGGCCGAGGCGACCGTCCTGGTCTCCGTGACCGACGCGGGCACGCCGCCGCGTCAGGTCACCTTCGACCGGGACAAGCTGGCCGGAGGGTTCGCGGTCCCCGCCGGTGCCGGCACCACGCTCGTCTCCTGCGGGCGCCCGGTGGACCAGCGGATCCGCCTCGCCGACCCGGCGACCGGCGCGCCGGTCGCGGACGGCGAAGTGGGCGAGATCCGGGTGAGCGGGCCGAACGTCGGCCAGGGCTACTGGGGTCGTCCCGAAACTCCGGCGTTCGGAGACGACTGGCTGGCCACCGGGGACCTCGGCGTCCGGTTCGAGGGCGAGCTGTACCTGACCGGACGGCTGAAGGACCTCGTGATCGTCGACGGCCGCAACCACTACCCGCAGGACATCGAGCAGACCGTGGAAGCCTGCCCCGCCGTGCGCCCGCACTCCGCCGCGGCCTTCGCGATCCCGCACGAGGAGGGCGAGGTGGCGGTCGTCGTGCTGGAGCGGGCCAAGAACACCGATGCCGACGTCGCCGTCGGGGCGTTGCGCGCGGCGGTGTCCGCCGAGCACGGCCTGCGGCTGCACGACATCGTCGTGCTGGCACCCGGCGAGGTGCCCCGCACCTCCAGCGGCAAGATCAGCCGGGCCCGGTGCCGGGAGTCCTACCTGGACGGACGGTGGCGGTGATGACGACCCCGGGCGCCATCCGGGCGTGGCTCGTCGAGCGGGTCGCCGAGGTCACCGGAGTCCCCGCCGGGCAGGTCGATCCCGACCGGTCGTTGCAGGAGACCGGACTGTCCTCCCGGGACGCGACGAGCCTGGCCGGGGACCTCGGCCGGCTCGTCGGACGTCCCCTGGCGGCGACCTTCGTGTGGCAGCACCCCAGCATCACGGCGCTCGTCGCCGCATTGTCCACAGACATCGCACCGCCCGCCCCGGTGCCGATGGCCGCGGGCGAGCCGATCGCGATCATCGGCGTCGGCTGCCGGCTGCCCGGCGGCGTCGAGTCGCCCGCGCAGTTCTGGCGGTTCCTCGACGCCGGCGCCGACGGGATCGGCGAGGTTCCCGGGGGCCGCTGGGAATCCTTCGCCCCACCCGAAACTCTCGCCGGGCTGCCCCGCCGCGGCGGGTTCCTGCGTGACGTCGCCGGGTTCGACGCCGGGTTCTTCGGCATCACCCCGCGCGAAGCCGAGGCGATGGACCCGCAGCAGCGGATGCTCCTGGAGGTGACCTGGGCGGCCCTGGAGCACGCGGGTCTCCCGCCCGGCTCGCTGCGCGGCTCCCGGACCGGCGTGTTCGTCGGGCTGTCGGCCGGCGAGTACGGCTACCTCACGATGACCGACCTCGCCGGCATCGACGCCTGGTCCGGCACCGGTGCCGCGGCGAGCATCGCGGCGAACCGGCTGTCGTACCTGCTCGACCTGCGCGGACCCAGCCTCACCCTCGACACGGCGTGCTCGTCGTCGCTGGTCGCCGTGCACCAGGCCGTGCAGAGCCTGCGGCGCGGCGAGAGCGACACCGCGCTGGCGGCGGGCGCGAACCTGCTGCTGTCCCCGGGCATCACCGCGAACTTCCACCGGGCCGGGGTGCTGGCGGCCGACGGGCACTGCAAGCCGTTCGACGCCGACGCCGACGGGATCGTCCGGGGCGAAGGGTGCGGCGTGGTCGTGCTCAAGCCGCTGAAGGCCGCCCGGGCCGCCGGTGACCGCGTGCTGGCGGTGATCCGCGGCAGCGCCGTGAACTCCGACGGCCGCTCCAACGGCCTGATGGCCCCCAACCCGGACGCCCAGGCGGCGTTGCTGCGCGATGCCTACGCCGTCGCCGATGTCGATCCGTCCTCAGTGGACTACGTGGAGGCGCACGGCACCGGCACCCTGCTCGGCGACCCGATCGAAGCCGAAGCGCTGGGGGCCGTCCTCGGTGCCGGGCGCGAACCCGGGCGTCCGCTGCTCGTCGGCTCGGTCAAGAGCAACCTGGGGCACCTCGAAGGCGCCGCCGGGATCGCCGGGCTGATCAAGGTGGTCCTTTCCCTGGTGCACCGGCGGTTGCCGCCGAGCCTGCACTACCGCACCGCCAACCCGCACATCGACTTCGCCCGTCTCGGCCTGCGGGTGACCGCGGCCGGCACGGACTGGCCCCGCTACCCGGGTACGGCCCGCGCCGGCGTCTCCGCCTTCGGTTTCGGCGGGACCAACGCCCACGTCGTGCTGGAGGAGTGGCCCGCCGCGTCGTTCCCGCCTCGCGCCACGGCCGACCGCCCGCGGATCTTCGCGCTCTCGGCGCGTTCGGCCGACGTGCTGCACGCCCGCGCGGGCGAGCTGGCGGACTGGCTGGACTCGCCGGCCGGGCGCGCGACGCCGCTGAGTGCCGTCGCGGCGACCTTGGCGACGCGGCGCGAGCACCTGCCCGTCCGCGCCGCGGTGGTCGCCGAGGAGCGCGGCGAGCTGGTCGAGGCCTTGCGCGACGTCGTCGCCGGCGAAGTTCAGGGGCGGACCGACGTCGTGTTCGTGTTCTCCGGCTACGGCTCCCAGTGGCCGGAGATGGGCCGCCGGCTGCTGGCGGCCGAGCCGGCGTTCCGTGCCGAGATCGACGCACTCGACCCGGCCTTCCGCGCCCAGGCGGGTTTCTCCTTGCGCGAAGTCCTTGCGGGTGAACAGGATCTGCCCGACCTCGGGGCCACGCAGCTGGCGTTGTTCGGCATGCAGATCGCTCTGGCCGGGTTGTGGCGCGCCCACGACGTCGTTCCCGCCGCGGTGCTGGGGCACTCGATGGGCGAGGTCGCCGCGGCCGTCGTCGCCGGTGCGCTCGACGTCACCGACGGGCTGCGCGTGATGGCGACCCGCGCGCGGCTGCTCGCCGAGGTCGACGCGGGCGGCGCCGGCGCGATGGCCGTGGTCGAGCTGTCCCCGGCCGAGCTGGCCGACCTCGAAACCGACTACCCCGGCATCACCGTCGCGGTGTACGCGTCGCCGACCCAGTGCACGGTCAGCGGCGACGCCGCCGAGGTCGACGCGCTCGTCTCGCACGTCGAGCTGCTGGGCAGGCTCGCCCGCCGGCTCCCCGTCCGCGGCGCCGGGCACTCGCCCGCCGTCGACGCCGTGCTCGGCCGGTTCCACGCCGAGCTGGCCGGCCTCAGGCCCGGCCAGGCCGGAATCCGGTGCTACAGCAGCGTTCTCGACGACCCGCGTGAGACTCCCGCCTTCGACGTCGGCTACTGGGCAGCGAACCTGCGCCGTCCGGTGCGGTTCACGCAGGCCCTGGCCGCCGCGACGGAAGACGGCCACACGGTCTTCGTCGAGGTTTCGCCGCACCCCATCGCGCTGGCCGCGATCGAGCAGACCACCGGCGGCGCGGCGATCGGCCTGGCCAGCGGCAGCCGCAAGCTCGACGAACGGGTCGCGTTCCTGACCAGCCTCGCCCGGCTGCACGTCCTCGGCCGGCCCGGCGTCCTGGACCACGGCCCGCGCACGGCGCCGGTCGAGCTGCCCGGCCCGGTCTGGCGGCACGAGCGCTTCTGGCCGCAGCGCCCGGCGCACCGGCCGGACACCGGCGCGCACCCGCTGCTCGGCGTCCACATCGAACAGCCTGGCGGGGACACGCACCTGTGGCGGGCCGACGTCGGCACCGCCGGGTTGCCCTGGCTCGCCGACCACGCCGCGATGGGTGTCCCGCTGTTCCCGGCGACCGGGTTCCTCGAACTCGCGCTCGCGGCGGCGGGCGGGGGCCGCATCGGCGACCTCGAACTGCACCAGGTGCTCCCGCTGGACGCGCACACCGAGGTGACGACGAGCCTCACGGGCACGGAAGTGAGTGTGCACGCGAAGTCCGCGTCCGGCGGCTGGGTCCGGTACGCCACGGCGCGGGTCCTCGACGGTTCGCCGCCCCTGACGCCGTTCGGTGCCGTTTCCGGTGACAGGGTCGACCTCTACCGGGCTTTCGAGGACCTGGGCCAGGACTACGGCCCGGCGTTCCGCGGCCTGCGCCGGGTCGTGGCCGCACCGGGCCGGGCGTCGGCGTCGATCGCGCGGCCCGCGGAAGCCCGGGACCACCCGGCCTACCGGCTGCACCCCGCGCTCGCCGATGCCTGCCTGCACGCGCTGGCCGCCGCGACCGGCGAGCAGCTCGGCGAGGCCGGTGGCCTCTACCTGCCGCTGACGATCGGGGAGGTCGTGCTGGCCGGCGACCCCCGCCGCGGCGTCCGGGTCGACGCCGTCCTCGATTCGGTCGACGAATCGGGCGACGGCCTGCTCGGCAGCGTCCAGCTCGCCGACGCCGACGGCGCGGTGCTGGTCCAGTTCCGCGACGTCTACTGCCGGCGCCTCCGGCGTTCGGCGCTGCCGAGCCTGGTCTTCGAGGCGACCTGGCAGGAGACCGAGCTGCCGCCGGTGCCCGCGGACGCGACACACAGCTGGATCGTCCTCCTCGACGCCGAGCAGGAGGGCAAGCCGTGGCTGGCCACGCTGCGCGCCGGCGTCGCCCAAGCCGGGGGCGAGCTGTGCACCGCGCGGTTCGGCGACGGTCTCGCGAAGCTGCTTCGCACCCGCGCGGTGACCGGCGTGCTGGCGATGGTCGGCCGCGCGGACGAACTCAGCACGCCGGATCCGGCGCGAGCCGGTGACCTGGTCCTGACGCTGTCGGGCGTGGTCGCCGAGCTGGCCGACGTGCCGGAGCCGCCGAGGTTGTGGCTGGTCAGCGCGGGAGCGGCGGCGGTCGAGCCGGGCGAAACCGGCCACCCCGAACTCGCGGCGTTGCGGGGTTTGGTGCGCGTGCTGGCGTTCGAACACCCGGAGCTGCGGGTGAGCCACCTCGACTTCGACGCCGAACCCGACCCCGCGCGGTTGTGGGTGGCGGAGCTGCAGGACGAGGTCCGGGCGGACGGCCCGGACGACGAGATCGCCTGGCGCGAAGGCATGCGCCACACCCGCCGCCTGACCCGCCCGCAGCTCGCCGAGCCGCCACGGGACTCGGGTGGTCGCGGTGGCGACCGTTTGTCGGTGGTCGAGGTGTCGCGGGACTCGGGTGGTCGCGGCGGCAACCGCCCGTCCGTTGCCGAGCCACCGCGGGCCCCGGGCGGCCATGGTGGCGACCGTTCGTCGGTTGCCGAGGCGCTGCGAGACCCGGGCGGCCCCAGCGGCGACCGTTCGTCGGTTGCCGAGGTGTCGCGGGACTCGGGTGGTCGTGGTGGCGACCGTTTGTCGGTGGTCGAGCCGCCGCGGGACCTGGGTGGTCGCGGCGGCAACCGCCCGTCCGTTGCCGAGCCGCCGCGGGCCCCGGGCGGCCATGGTGGCGATCGTTCGTCGGTGGTCGAGGTGTCGCGGGACCCGGGCGGCCCCAGCGGCAACCACCCGTCCGCCACCGAGGCGTCGCGGCGTCCGACCGGCCGTGCCGGCGTGCCCGTCGTGCGCGATGGCGCCTACCTCATCACCGGTGGCCTCGGCGGTCTCGGCCTGGTCGCGGCGAAGTGGCTCGCCGAGCGTGGCGCCACCCGGCTGATCCTCTCCGGGCGTCGCCGCCCCACCCGCGACACCGAAGACTTCCTACGCGACCTCAATGCCGACGTCCGCGTCATCACCGGCGACATCGCCGAACCCGGCACCGCCGAACGACTCGTGGCGGCCGCCGGTGACCTCCCGTTGCGCGGTGTGCTGCACGCGGCCGGCGCCCTGGCCGACGGTGCGGCGATCGCCCTCACCGCCGAAGCCGTCGACACCGCCTGGCGGCCCAAGGCCCTCGGTGCGTGGCGGCTGCACGAAGCCACCCTGGGGCACGACCTCGACTGGTGGCTCGTGTACTCCTCGGCCGCCGCGCTGTTCGGCTCGCCGGGCCAGGCCGCCTACGCCACCGCGAACGCCTGGGCCGACGGCCTCGTCGCCTGGCGCCGGGGGCTCGGCCTGCCCGCCGCGACGATCAACTGGGGCGCCTGGGGCGAAGCCGGTGCCGCCACCGGCAGCCGGAACCCGGTGCTCGACCCGCTCGGCACCGGGGAAGCCCTCGACGCGCTCGAGGCCGTGCTCGCCGACGGCCGCGAAGCGACCGGCGTCGCCCGGGTCGACACCGAGACCGTGCTGGCGCTGTTCCCGCGGCTGGCCGAACGCCCCTTCTTCGAGTTGTTCGTTCCGGCCGAAGCACCCGGCACCGCCGAACCGTCCACTTGGGACGGTATGGCCGCACTGCGGGACGGCGACCCCGGACAGGCGCGGAAAGCGATGACCGACCACCTCGCGGGCGTCGTCGCCGGGCTGATGGGCTTCGCCGCCGGTGACGTCGACCGGCACGCGCCGCTGACCAGCCTCGGGCTGGACTCGCTGATGGCGATGCGGGCCCGCGGTGCGGTGGAACGCGACTTCGGGCTGCCGCTGCCGGTGCCCCTGCTGCTGCGCGGTGCGAGTCTCACGGAGATCGCCGGGCACCTGGCCGAACAGGCCGGTTTCGGCGCGGGCACCCCGGCCGAACCACCCCACGTCGTGCTCGGCCCGCGGGACCCGGCCGAGCGCTGGGTCGCCCGGCACTGGCGAGCCGTGTTCGGCGGCCCGGAACCGGGAGTCTACGACGACTTCTTCGCCGTCGGCGGCGACGCGGACCACGCGCAAAGGCTGCGAGACGCGTTCACCGAGCACCTCGACGAGGTGCCCGACGCGGACCTGCTGTTCGCCACGCCCACGATCGCCGCGCAGGCCGACCTGCTGCGCGCGCGGATCGAAGGGCTCGGCGGAGGCCCGGTGCGGCTGCTGCGTGACGGCGTCGCCGCGGACCCCCTGTTCCTGTTCCACCCGGCGGGCGGCCCGACGAGCGTCTACCAGGAGCTCGTCCGGCTGCTGCCCGAAGGACAGCCGGTGTACGGGCTGGAGCGGATCGACGAAGAGGACACCGTCGAGGGCAAGGCGGCGTGCTACCTCGAGCTGATCCGGGAGATCCAGCCGCAGGGGCCGTACCTGCTGGGCGGCTGGTCCTTCGGCGGCTGCCTCGCCTACGAGACGGCCCAGCGGCTGACCGCCGCGGGGGAGCGCGTCGGCGTCGTGGTCATGATCGACACGATCCTGCCGCTGCCCGCACCGGAAAAGCCGGTGCGGGAGCTGCTCCTCGAGCGGTTCGAACGGTTCGCCGAGCACGTCGGACAGACCTACGGCGTCCCGCTGGACATCCCGCGCGCCGAACTCGAACAACTCGAAGAGGACGACCAGATCAAGTTCGTGCTGGGCCGGCTGGCCGCCCGGGTCCCCGGCCTGGGCCAGGGGGTCCTGCACCACCAGTACACGTCCTATGTGGACGCCCGCGTCGCCGAACGCTACGACCCCGGGCGCTACGCCGGGAAGGTGCTGCTGCTGCGCGCCCAGGACCCGCACCCGCTGACGACCACGCTCGACCCGCGGTACCTGCGCACCGACGACACCCTCGGGTGGGACGCGCACTGCGCCGACCTGGAGATCGTCCGCGTACCCGGCGACCACCTCTCGATGATCGACCCGCCGCACGTGTCGGTGATCGCGGCCGCGCTCGCGGCCCGGCTCGAGACCGGACAGCACGCAGGAAAGGGGTGAGACGACGATGTCGCTCGAAGACGCCTCCTTCGCGCCGACGACGTCGTTCCGGATCGCCGACCTGGCCTCGCGCCAGGACGAGGTCGTCCGGATCGCCGAGAAGCGCGCGATCGACCGGCAGCACGCCAAGGGCAAGCTGACCGCCCGCGAGCGGATCGACCTGCTGGCCGACCCGGGCTCGTTCGTCGAGCTCGACCAGTTCGCCCGGCACCGCTGCACCGAGTTCGGGATGGACGCCCACCGCCCCTGGGGCGACGGCGTCGTCACCGGGCACGCCACTGTGGACGGACGGCGGATCTGCCTGTTCTCCCAGGACTTCAGCGTCTTCGGCGGCAGCATGGGCGAGGTCTTCGGCGAGAAGGTCCTCAAGGTGATGGACCTGGCGATGACGCTCGGCTGCCCGGTCGTCGGCATCAACGACTCCGGCGGCGCGCGGATCCAGGAAGGCGTCGTCTCGCTCGCCTACTACGCGGAACTGGGGCGGCGCAACGCCCACGCGTCCGGCGTGATCCCGCAGATCTCGATGATCATGGGTCCGTGCGCGGGCGGCGCGGTCTATTCACCCGCCATCACCGACTTCACCGTGATGGTCGACGAGACCTCGCACATGTTCGTCACCGGCCCGGACGTCGTGCACGCCGTGACCGGCGAACGCGTCACCGCGCAGCAGCTCGGCGGCGCGGCGGCCAACAGCGAGGTCGCCGGCAACGCCCACCACCGGGCCGCCGGCGAGCACGACGCGATCGAGTGGGTCCAGACCCTGCTGGGCTACCTGCCCTCGAACAACCTCGACCCCGGGCCGGAGTACGCCGACGACACCGATCCCGGGCTCACCGCGGCCGACCTGGAGCTCGACCGGCTGGTGCCGGACTCGCTGAACCAGGCCTACGACATGACCGAGGTGATCGCCCGGCTGGTCGACGACGGCGAGTTCACCGAGATCCACAGTGCCTTCGCGCCCAACATGATCTGCGCGTTCGCCCGGATCGAGGGCCGCTCGGTCGGCGTCGTCGCCAACCAGCCCCGCCACCAGGCCGGCGTGCTCGACATCGACGCGTCCGAAAAGGCCGCGCGCTTCGTCCGGTTCTGCGACGCGTTCGGCATCCCGCTGCTCACCCTCGCCGACGTCCCCGGGTACCTGCCCGGGGCGGACCAGGAACGCGGCGGGATCATCCGCCGCGGCGCCAAGCTGATCTACGCCTACGCGGAAGCCACCGTGCCGAAGGTGACCGTCGTGACGCGCAAGGCCTACGGCGGCGGCTACGCCGTGATGGGGTCCAAGCACCTCGGCGCCGACGTCAACCTGGCCTGGCCGACCGCGGAGATCGCGGTGATGGGTGCCGAAGGCGCGGTGGAGGTCCTGCACCGGCGTGAACTGGCCGCGCTGCCCCCGGCGGAGCGGGCCGTCGCCCGGCGCCGCCTCATCGAGGAGTACCGCGAGCGCTACGCGAGTCCTTATCCGGCCGCCGAACGCGGCTACGTCGACCAGGTCGTCGCGCCGTCGCAGACCCGCCTGCAGGTGGCCCGCGCGCTGCGGGCGCTGCGGACCAAGCGGCAGACCCTGCCGGCCAGGAAGCACGGGAACATCCCGCTGTAGGAGCCCCGCCCGAAGTTCCCTTCCCCGATGGAGGTTCCGGTGAAACGCAAAGTGTTGCTCGCCCTGCTGAGCTTGTCGCTGCTGACGGTAGGCGTTGCGGTCGCCGGGTCTCCGGCGACCGCCGCTCCCGCCGCCGTGGGCCTGCCCGGGCCGTTCGACGACTCGTTCTACAAGGCCCCGTCCCCGCTGCCGGCCGGGCAGCCTGGTGACGTCCTCCGCTGGCGGCCGTCGGTGCCGCTGCTGAACGCCGCCAACGCCGACGCCTGGCAGGTCATGTACCTCTCGACCGACGCGCAGGGCCGCCCGGACGCGGTGACCGGCACCATCCTGGTCCCGAAGGGCGTCGACCCGGCGAAGGCGCCGATCGTCGGGTACGCCGTCGGCACGCAGGGCCCGGCGTTCAAGTGCACGCCGTCCAAGGCGATCGAACGCGGGACGCTGTACGACCAGCCCGCGATCAACGACTCGCTCTCCAGCGGGTACGCCGTCGCGGTCACCGACTACGAGGGCTACTCCCCGGCGACCGTGCCCACCTACATCACCGGGCAGTCGATGGGCCCGGCCGTGATCGACTCGGTCCGGGCGGCGCAGCGGTTCTCCCCGGCCAGGCTGTCGGCCACCGCCAAAGTGATCTTCCAGGGGTATTCCCAGGGCGGCGGCGGTGCGATGTGGGCGGGGGAGAAGCAGCCGTCCTACGCGCCGGAGCTCAACCTGGTCGGCGTCGCGGCCGGCGGGGTCCCGGCCGACCTGACCGAGGTCGCCAAAGGCCTCGACGGCTACGTCGGCTTCGGCTTCCTCGCCTTCGCCGCGCTCGGGCTGGACGCGGCCTACCCGGACCTGAAGCTGGACTCCTACCTCAACGCCACCGGCCGGCAGCAGCTGGACGACGCCAAGCGGAACGCCTGCGTCGTCGAACTGCTGGCGAACTACCCGTTCAAGAAGATCAGCGACTACACGACGTCGAACCCGCTGGACACCCCGCAGTGGAAGGCGCGGCTGGCCCAGAACAAGCTCGGCGCGCACCCGCCGCGCGTGCCGGTGTTCCAGTACCACGCGAACACCGACGAGATCGTCAACACCCCGCAGGCCGACGCGCTGCACCGGGCCTACTGCGCCGCCGGGGTCCGCGAGCAGTGGAACACCTACGTCTCCGACCACCTGTCCGGCATCTTCGCCGGCAACGGGGACGCCCACCAGTGGATCGTGAAGCGGTTCAACGGCGACCAGGCGCCGTCCAACTGCTGACGGACCGCCGAGGTGACCGCAGGCGCCGTTAATTCCACAAAGGACAATCGCCGACCTGCGGTGAATCGGAAATCCGCCTGCTTCGCGGCACAAATGGTAATCCGGATTTTATCCAGCGGCGAACTGTCCTCCCGGGCAGTCCGGGAGGACAGTTCGCGCCACTTCGAAACCGAGTCGTGATCCCTGTTGGCAAACCGAGTAGTGTTCGGGCACCAATCGGACTCGAGGAAGTGGAGCGGATGTCGGAACGACCGCCCGCACAGCGTCGGGAAGTACGCGAGTCAGCCGGCCGGGCGGTCATCGGGGTGCTGATCACCGCTGTCGCCGCCGCCGCGATCTGGACCGGGGTGTCCCTGTCGGTTTCCGGTGGTCAGGCGATTCTCGTCGCCGTCGCCGGCGCGTTCACCGGGATCGTCGCCTGTGTCGCCGTGTTCTTCGCGCTGCGCGGCGGGGACCAGGTCGCGCACGCGAACGCGCAGGCCGAAGCCGCGCTCGGCGAAGCCCGGCGCGCCCGCGAATCCGTGCAGATCAGCGAGGATGCGCTGGCCCGGCTGCTCGACCGGACGGTCCCCGAAGCGGTCCGGCGGCTGCGCGCGGGCACGCCCGCGGACAGCGTGCTGGCCGAAGTCCCGCGTCCCGCCGACGAACTGCACGAGCGCGTCCTGCGGCTCGTGGTCGACGAAATCGCCGTCGGTGAACGCCGCCGCGCCGCCGCGACGGCCGCCTGCGCGAGCGCGGCGGGCCGGCTGCAGGCCCTGGCGACCAGCACGCTCGGCGACCTGCGCGAAATGGAGAACCGGTCGTCCGACGCGATGCTCGGGGACCTCCTGAAGGTGGACCACAGCACGGCGCAGGCGGGGCGGCTGGCCGACAGCATCGCCGTGCTCACCGGCGCGCGGTCGGGCCGCCGGTGGACGAAACCGATCCGGATGGAAAGCATCCTGCGCGGGGCGCTCGGCCGCATCGGCGCCTATCAGCGGGTGCGGGTGCATTCCGCGAGCGGCGTCGCGGTCGTCGGTTATGCCGCGGAAGACGTCATGCACGCGCTCGCCGAACTGATGGACAATGCCACGAAGTTCTCGGCGCCGTCGGAAGAAGTGCACGTTTATGTCGAAGACCTGCACAATGGTGCGGTCATCACCATCGAGGACGGCGGCCTCGGGATGAAGGCGCAGGCCCTCGTCCGCGCCGAGCGCGCGGTGTCCCTCGACCAGCCGCTCGACCTGACCTCGATGTCGGGGACGCGGCTCGGGCTCGCGGTCGTGGGCAGCCTGGCGCGCAAGCACCAGCTGCACGTGTTCTTCCGGCCTTCGTCCCGCGGCGGGATCGGCGTGGTCATGCGCATCCCGACGCAGCTGATCACGCAGCCCCGGCCCGAGGCCCTGCCGGAGGCGGCGGAGCCGGCCGAGACCGTCGTGTGGCCCGGGCCCGCCGACACGAGCCACGAAGTCGCCGGCGACCTGACCGAGCCGTCCGAACTGCCGAAACGCTCACGCGGGCAGACGCTGACCGCCGCGTCGCGCCGGCCGCCGTCTCCCACGCCGGGCCCCGCCCGGGCCGAGCGTGACTCCGGTTCCCGGTTCGGGGCCTTCCAGCAGCGCCGCAGCGGTGGCGCCACGTCGTCGCGCCACGCCGCCCCGTCCGACACCGGCGAAGACGCGTGACCTCCTCGCTCTGCCCGTACACCCGCACACCGCCAGATGGGAGCAAGGGGACTCGCCGCGCCGGGCCCCGGATTCGATGACTGATTCGGACAAGAGCCTCGAATGGCTCCTCGAGAACCTCGTCGGCAACACCGCCGGCGCCTGCCACGCCCTCGTGCTGTCCCGCGACGGCCTGAAGCTCTGCCACACCCAGGGGCTCACCGTCGACCGCGCCGACCAGCTGGCCGCGATCGCCGCCGGCGTCCAGGCGCTGGCGCACGGCGCGTCGGTCGAGTTCGGTGACGGCACCGGCGGCGTGCGGAACTCGATGACCGAGTTCCACGGCGGGATCCTCTTCATCGTGGAGGCCGGGGTCGGCTCGCACCTGGCCGTGATCGCCACGGAGGACGCCGACGTCGGCCTGATCGGGCACAACATGGACGAGCTGGTGGAGCAGATCGGCTCGGTCTTCACCGCCCCGCCGCGCTTCGTGGCGGCCGACAACCCGGCTTCGTGACGCGCTCGGCGCTCGACGGGGAAGACCCGGACCGGCTCTACACGGTCACGGGCGGGCGCAGCAGCGCGGACGACATCGACCTGGATCTCGTGACGTTGATCGTCCGGGAGTCGGAGCCGTCGGCGGGCATGCAGTCCGAACACGTCAAGATTCTCGGCATCACCGGGAAGCCGACGTCCGTCGTGGAGCTGTCGGCCGAGCTGGCGCTCCCGGTGAGCGTGACCAAGATCCTGCTCGCGGACCTGCTGGCCACGGGCAAGGTGTCCGCCCGACATCCGTCGTCGGCCCAGGCCGCGGGACGGACCTCCGACTCGGAATTCCTCAAGAAGGTGCTCGTTGGACTCCGCAATCTCTGAAACAGGCGAACGGCTCCCTCTGGCCGACACCGCGACCGACGGCCTGAAGATCGTCATCGTCGGCGGCTTCGGCGTCGGGAAGACGACCATGGTCCGGTCGGTCAGCGAGATCCGGCCGCTGAGCACCGAAGAGACGATGACCCAGGCCGGGATCGGCGTCGACCACACCCGGGGGGTGCAGGCCAAGACGACGACCACGGTGGCGTTCGACTTCGGCCGGATCAGCCTCGACGAGCAGCTGATCCTCTACCTGTTCGGCGCGCCGGGACAGGAACGGTTCTGGTTCCTCTGGGACAGCCTGTTCTCCGGCACCCTCGGTGCCGTCGTCCTGGTGGACGCCCGCAGGCTGGCCGAATCGTGGTACGCGATCGACCGGCTCGAGCACCACGGGACGCCGTTCATCGTGGCGCGCAACAACTTCGGGCCGCCGAAGCACAGCCTCGACGACGTCCGCGCCGCGCTCGACCTGGACGGCGAGGTGCCCCTCGTCGACTGCGACGCCCGCGACCGGGACTCGTCCAAGCAGGTCCTGATCTCGCTCGTCGACCACCTCTACACCCTGTCCAAAGTCCGGGAGGGCGCATCGTGACCGGTTTCCAGACCAGCACCCCGGCGGAGACGATCCCCGCCGAGGACCGGGTCCGGTTGTACGGACCCGAGTTCCAGAAGGATCCCGCCGCGCTGTACGCCCGGATCCGGCGGCAGTACGGCGGGGTCGTCCCGGTCCTGCTCGACGGTGACGTCCCCGCGTGGCTGCTGACCGGCTACCGCGAGATCCACCAGGTGTGCCAGGACTCGCAGCTGTTCGCCCGCGACAGCCGCCGGTGGAACCAGTGGGACAACATCGCCGACGACTGGCCGCTGCTGCCCTACGTCATGCACAACCCGTCGGTGATGTTCACCGAGGCCGGCGAGCACCGGCGCCGCGCGGGCGCGATCGGCGACGCGCTGTCCGCGGTCGACCAGTTCGACCTCGGCGCGCACTGCGAGCGCATCGCGGACCGGCTGATCGACTCCTTCGCGGGCACCGGCGAAGCCGACCTGATCGCCCGCTTCGCCCAGCAGGCGCCGCTGCTCGCGGTCGCCAAGATGTACGGCATGCCCGACTCCGAGGCGCCCGCGCTGGTGCGCGACGTCGCGCTGTCGCTGGACGTCGGTCCCGAAGCGCTGCCCGCGTACGTCCGGGTGCAGGAGGCGATGGCGCGGCTGGTGGCGGTGAAACGCGAGCAGCCGGGCGCGGACGTGCCCACCGCGATGCTGCGGCACCCGGCGAACCTGACCGACGACGAGGTCGTCCAGGACCTGCTCGTGGTGACCGCCGCGGCGCAGCAGCCGACGGCGAACTGGATCGGCAACACCATCCGGCTGATGCTGACCGACAGCCGGTTCGCGATGACGCTCTCGGGTGGCCGGGGCAGTGTCGGCCAGGCCCTCAACGAGGTGCTGTGGCACGACACGCCCACGCAGAACTTCATCGGGCGCTTCGCGAGCCGCGACACCGTGCTCAGCGGTGTCCGCGTGCGGCAGGGGGACCTGGTCGTGCTCGGGCTGGCGGCGGGGAACGCCGACCCGCACGCCCGGCCCGACGCGGCGGCCGGTGCCCTGGGCAACCACGCGCACATGTCGTTCGGCCACGGCGAGCACGGTTGTCCCTACCCGGCACCGGAAGTGGCGGAGGTCATCGCCCGCACCACGGTCGAAGTCCTGCTGGACCGGCTGCCGGACCTCGAGCTCGCGGTCCCGGCGGAGGAGCTGGTGTGGCGGCCGTCGGTGTGGATGCGGGGCCTGGAGAGCCTGCCGGTGCACTTCACCCCGGTCCACGTGGCGGGACCGGGGGCGTGGTGACCGCTGCGGCGGCTACGCCGGGGTGAACGTCACCGGCAGTGACGCCGGTCCCCGGGTGAAGACGCCTCGTTCGCCCGGGGCCGCGCCCTCGGCGAGCCGCAGGTCCGGCATCGCGTCGAGCAGCTGGTTGACGCCGACCTCGATCTCGGTCTTCGCCAGGAGCGCGCCGACGCAGAAGTGGCGGCCCAGCGCGAAGGACAGGTGACTGGCCGCCGCCGAAAACGCGGTCTCGGTCGGCAGGTCCGTGCGGAAGATGTCGAACGCGCCGGGGTTCGCGAACCGCCGCGGGTCGCGGTTCGCCGCGCCGATCAGGCAGGTCACCGTGCTGCCGGCGGGAATCGTCTCGCCGCCGATCTCGATGTCCTCCGCCGGCTGCCGCATGATCATGTGCACCGGCGGGGTGTGCCGCAGGGTTTCGGCGAACGCCTTCGCGACCAGGGAGCGGTCGGCGCGCACGGCGTCGAGCTGGTCGGGGTGCTCCAGCAGGTTCCGGAACAGGCTGGCGATCGCCTTGTCGGTCGTTTCGCCACCGGCGGCCAGCAGCAGGCTGCAGAAGGCTTTGATGTCCTCGTCGCTCATGCTGGTGCCGTCGACCTCGGCGGCGCAGAGCGCCGAAAGGAGGTCGTCGCCGGGGTTTTCGCGGCGGTCCCGGATGATCGGGATCATGTACGCGGCGAGCTCGTCGTGGGTCCGGAGCCCGGCCGCGGCGACGTCCGCGTCCTGGCTGAGGTTGCCGAGGAAGGCGATGATCGCGCTGTACCAGCGCTGGAACCGGGCGTGGTCGTGCTGGTCCAGCCCGAGCATGTCGACGATGACGTTGATCGGGAAGTGGCGGGCGTAGTCGGTGACGATGTCGGCCGAGCCGCGGCCGCGGAAGGCGTCGATGAGCTGCGCGGAGTTCCGTTCGATCACCGGGCGGAACTTCTGCTCCAGCTCGTTGCCCCGGAACGCCGGCGCCACCAGCGCGCGGCGGACCGCGTGCTCCCGGCCGCTCATCTGCAGGATCGTCCGGCCGTGCACCGGTTCCAGCTGCCAGCCGTAGTTGTCGGTGGTGAACGCGCTCTCCTTGAAGGCGCGCGACACGTCGTCGTAGCGCGAAAGGACGTAGCTCTGCATTCCTTCGTGCCAGAACACCGGCGAATCTTCGAGCATGACGTCGTACGCGGAATACGGATCGGCGGCGAACTCCGGCGACAGAAGGTCCGGCGCGTGCCCTGCTGAAGTCACGAGACTCCTTTGTTCGGCGGTCGAGCCGCCCAGGCTAGCGGGGATGCTTGCGGTGGCGAAAGAGTTCGCCGCCGGTCCCCGGCGCCGCAACGGAATCTCCGCGGCGCGGGACCGCGTGCGCGCCGTTCCGCGCGGCGGGTTTCGCCGGCGTCCGCCGGACTTCACCGCGCGGTGCGGCCCGCGGCCTGGCGGGCCCGGTACGCCCGCATCTTGTGCCGGGCGCCGCACACGGACGTCTCGCACCAGCGGCTCACCGCGTTGGGGGAGCGGTCGTAGAAGGCCCACAGGCAGTCCTCCGCCGCGCAGATCTTCAGGCGGCGCAGGGACCCGTCGAGGCTGGTGGTGACCACCGCGGCGAGCACCCGGGTGATCGCCTTGTCCAGCGAGGTCGGGCCGTCGCCGAGGAACTCCGCGGCCGGCGGCCCGGCCCGCAGGACGGGACGGGTGCCGGTGCGGGCCAGTTCGCCGTTGAGGACGCCCTCCGCGGCCGGTGCCTCCTCGGTGCCGCCCAGGAACTGGCGCAGCGCCTCCCGGAGCCTGCGCACGCGGGTCAGGTCGGCCTCCGTCGGCCGGGACGGGCCCGGCAGGCCCTCGGTCTCCGCCCACGTCACCAGGCCGGCCGGGGTGCTCAGGTCGTCCCGGTCCTCCAGCAGCTCGCGGGTGTTGACCAGGCTTTGCACCACGGTGAGCGGGGCTGGTGCTGCGGGACGGGGAACCATGGTGCCATGTTACCAGCAGATTCGCGCGATGGTTACTCAATCGGCGGATCAACCTGCGAATATGGCACACGATCGCCCGATCCGGTTACCAACAATCGCCGTTGCTGGTAACGTCAAGGTCATCGAGGAGGTGAGCACCATGACCGAAACCACCGCCGAACCCCGTTCGCCGGGCCAAGTCGTGCGCCCAGTGCTGCCGGTGGCCGCGGCCGACCTGGCCGACGGCATGGCGTTCGGTGCGCTCGCGGCCTCGGTCGGCATGGGCGTGCTGGCTCCGGTGGCCATGTCGCTGCTGGTGTTCTCCGGCAGCGCCCAGTACGGCGCGGTCGCCGTCATCGGCCAGCACGGCTCGGTCTGGGCCGTGATCGGCGCGGCCGCCGCGCTCAACGCCCGCTACCTGTTGATGGGCACCACGATCGCCCCCGCGCTGACCGGGTCCGCCTGGTCGCGGGCGGGCACGGCGCTGCTGATCACCGACGGGTCCTGGGCGATCGCCCACCGCGGTGAAGGGCGCTACGACCTGCGAACCCTGCGGGTGGCCGGCGCGCTGTGCCTGTGCGGCTGGACCGCCGGGACCGCGCTGGGCGCCATCCTCGGTGACGCCATCGGCGACCCGGGACGGCTGGGGCTGGACGCCGCCTATCCGGTGTTCTTCCTCGGCCTGCTGCGCACGCACCTGATGACCCCGCGCGACTGGGGGCTGGCGGTCCTCGGCGTCGTCGCCGCGGGTGCGCTGGTCGCCTGGACGCCCCCGGGGGTCCCGGTGCTGGTGGCCGGAGCCGCCGGTGCCGTGGCCGGAACGGCCTTGGGGGTGCGGCGATGAGCTACCAGTGGATCATCGTGCTGGCCCTCGGCGCCACCGCGCTCACCTTGCGCGTGGTGGTCCCGCTGGCGGCCGGTGGACGAGAACTGCCGACGTGGCTGCGCAACGCGCTGACCTGCGCGACTCCGGCCCTCATCGCCGGTCTCGTGGTCACGTTGCTGTGGCCGTCCTCGGGTGAGGTCACCTCCACGCGGACGCTCACCGCGCTGGCGGGGGTCGGTGTCGGGGTCGCGCTCCTGGCCGGCAAGCGGTCGATCCTGACCGCGATGATCGGCGCCGCGGTCGTGAGTGCGTTGCTGCGCCTGGTGTTCACCTGATCCCGCGCGCCCGGTGACCGCGCTCGAAGTACGGCTGATCGACAACTGCACAACGGAAAATCCCGAAGATCGAAACGGGCGCTTCCGCTGCGGAGAGGCCGAATCGGGCAACGGTGGCGACGCTGCTCTCTTGGAGTGAGGAAATCGTCGAACCGGCCACGATGGGTGAAAAGGAAATAGGCCTTTCCTGCCTGATGGTGGCAGTTTGCCTGATCATCGTCCGGTGGTACCCGCAGCGGGTCACCGGTCGAGGCCGGTTCGCCCGGGACGGGCGTGGCCAAGAGCACGAGCGAAAGAGCGAGGGGCATCCGGCGCCGCGAGCGTGCCGAGGATGCCGATCGGGGGAACGACGTGAATGGTGTCGTGCCGGCAGCGAGTGGCCGGCCGCTAGGAGGTTTCGTGGTCGAGACCGAGTTCCACCACGGTGAGAGAGTGGCCGGCCGGACGGCCCGTCCGCGGACCGTCGCGGACGCCGCGCACCGGGATCACCGCGTGCGGAAGGAAGCGGTCCCGCGAAAACTCACGCCGCTCAGCGAAGGGAACACACGCCCGTGCCCGGGGATCGCACCCCGTGCCGCTCGTCCCGGCAGGCGGTGATCCGGGCCGTGGACACCGCCTCCCTCTCCACCTTCCTCAGGGTGGCCGAGCAGTCGAGCTTCACCAAGGCGGCCAGCGATCTGAGCCTGGCCCAGCCGACGGTCACCGCCCGGATCAAGAAACTCGAGCGCGACCTCGCCTGCGATCTGTTCAACCGCACCGGCGCGCTCGTCCGGCTCACCACCGCCGGCCAGCGGTTCCGGCGCTACGCCCACAAGATCGTCAAGCTCAGCCGGATGGCGGAGGAGACCGTGCTCGAGGGCACCGCTCCCGGCGACGCGCTGACCGTGGGCGCCGACAGCGGGCTCACCTCCTACCGGCTGGTGCCGATCATCGAGTACCTGTACCGGCGGCACCCCGAACTGGCGCTGGAGATCCGGCCGCTGGAAGAGGACCCGTGGAGCCGCATCGGGGATTCCGACGTCGACTGCGCGTTCTTCATCGACGTCTGCGAGTCCTCGCCGAAAGCCGATTCGACCCTGCTGTGCCCGGAGCCGCTCGTGGTGGTCGCCGGCCAGGACGGGCCGCTCGGCCGTGACCCGGTCCCGACCTCGCGGCTGGCGAGGTACCCCTTGCTGTGCGCGCACCGCGGCAGCGGCTACCAGCGCCTGTTCGAGCAGACGCTGGGCGACGTCGGCGACACCCGGATCCGGGCGCTGACCTTCGGCTCGATCGACGCGGTGAAGCACGCGCTGACCGCCGGGCTGGGCATCGCGCTGCTGCCCCGGCTCAGCGTTGCCGGCGAGCTGGCCGAGGGCCGGCTGGTCGAGGTGCCGTGGACAGCGCCGTTCCAGGTCTTCACCCAGGTCGCCTGGCACGGCGAGATCCGCACCGACCCCCGGTTCTCGGTACTGCTCGACGCGGCGGCCCGCGCTACTGCCGAGCAGGTCGCGGACGCGGGAGCGCGCCCGGCCCAGCGGTCCGCCCTCTGAGAGGCGGGCCGTCGAGCCGGGCGCTGGTCCCGGTTCAGGCTCCGGGTGGTTGTTGCTGTTGTCCGTGGAGCGCTGTTGGTGTCGCGTAGCCAGATGACTTTGCCGACGACCACGGTGTGGTCCAGCAGCGTCTCGGTGTCGCCGACTTCGCAGATCAGCGCTACTGGTGAGCAGGTCGCGGATGCGGGAACGCGCCCGGCCCAGCGGTCTGCCCTGTGAGGGGCGGGCCGCTAGGCCGGGCGTTGGTCTTGTTTCAGGCTCCGAGGAGGCATTGTCGTCGTCCGTGGAGCACTGTTGGTCGCGTAGCCAATTGCCGACGACCACGGTGTGGTCCAGCTCTGTCGCCCACTGCGCAGATCAGCGCTACCGCCGAGCAGGTCGCGGACGCGGGAGCGCGCCCGGCCCAGCGGTCCGCCCTCTGAGAGGCGGGCCGCTAGGCCGGGCGTTGGTCCCGGTTCAGGCTCCGGGTGGTTGTTGCTGTTGTCCGTGGAGCACTGTTGGTGTCGGGTAACCAGTTGACTTTGCCGGTCGCGGACGCGGAAAAGCGCCCGGCCCAGCGGTCCGCCCTCTGAGAGGCGGGCCGCCAAGCCGGGCGCGCTGGTTCCGGTTCAGGCCCCGAGCGGGTACTGCTCTCGTCCGTAGAGCACCGTCGGGACCGCGTTCGTGTCCCGCAGCCAGACGACCTTGCCGACGACCACGGTGTGGTCCAGCAGCGTCGCGGTGTCACCCACTTCGCAGAGCAGCGCCACTCCCGCGGCGGACAGCACGGGGATCCGGCGCTGGGGCTGCCACGGCACGCCGTCGAACCGTTCGGCCGGGCTGCCGGTGGCGAACTTGCGGGTCAGCGCCCGCTGTGACCAGGACAGCGTGTTCACCGCGAAGACCCCGTTGTCGAGGATGGCTTCGAGGGTCCGGCTGTGGCAGCCCAGCGACACCAGGACGCTCGGGGTGTCGGCCGAAAGCGACATCACCGCGTTGGCCGTGCACCCGACGGGCGTGTCCTCGGTGACGGTGGTGAGCACGGTGACCCCGGTCGGCAGCTTCGCGATCGCCCGGCGGAACCCGTCCGCGGGCACCAGCCCCGGTGCGGGCGGGATTCCGGTGGGCGGGCTCGGCGCCGAGGCGTCCTGTGGTGGCGAGATGGCTTGCGCCGCACGGGTTTCCGCGGGCGGGCACGCGGTCTCGAGCCGGGGCTGGGGGACGGGTGCGGTTCCCATGGTGTTCCCTTCCGGGGGTGGGGTGGTCATCCGCGCTGCCCGATCGCGTCCGCGGTGAGGGCCGAGCGGTCGATCTTGCCGTTGACGTTGAGCGGCAGCTCGTCCAGCACGCTGAGCCGCCGGGGCACCATGTACCCGGGCAGCCGGCCGGCGACGGCGGCGAGCAGCCGCTCGGGGTCGAGGTGCGCACCCGTGCACACCGCTTCGAGCTCGGTGGTGCCGCCGCTGCCGGGCAGGGCGAGCACGATCGCGTCGCGCACCGCCTCCTGATCCCGCAGCGCGGCTTCGATCTCGCCGAGCTCGACCCGGTAGCCCTGCACCTTCACCTGCTGGTCCGACCGTCCCAAGTGGACGAGCGAACCGTCCTGCCAGGACACCCGGTCCCCGGTGCGGTACCAGGCGGTGTCGTCGAGCTCGTCGCCCGCGCGGTGCGGCCGCGCGCTCCGGTCGCCGTCGCCGAAGTGGTAGAAGCGGCCCTCGTTGTCGGCCGGGTCGAGGTAGCCGGGGAACCGCTGGGGCCCGCGCGCGCAGAGTTCCCCTTCCACGGCGGGGTATCCCTGGTCGTTCAGCACGACGTGACCGACGTTGGGGTGGAGGCGCCCGATCGGCACCGTCCC
Organism: Amycolatopsis sp. NPDC051106; assembly: GCF_040682775.1. Classification (NCBI taxonomy): domain Bacteria; kingdom Bacillati; phylum Actinomycetota; class Actinomycetes; order Pseudonocardiales; family Pseudonocardiaceae; genus Amycolatopsis; species Amycolatopsis sp. NPDC051106. The sequence continues at coordinate 26,242 of NZ_JBFBBQ010000063.1, forward strand.
GTTGGCGGTGGCCGGCCAGTCCGCCGGATCGGCCGGCAGCCGGAACGCGGTGCAGCTGATGGTCAGCTCGGTGGGGCCGTAGAGGTTCTCCACCACACCGCCGGGGGCGGCGCGCTGCCAGGCCGCGGCCTGGTGCGTGGTGAGCGGTTCACCGCAGAACAGGCTCCAGCGCAGCGTGGGCATGCTGCCGGGCCGCAGGCTGCGCAGGCGCTGGGCGAAGGACACCATCGAGGGCACCGAGAACCAGTGGGTGAGTTCCTTCTCCGCGACGAACCGCACCGGCGCCAGCAGGTCCTCGCGGCTGGGGACGACGAGCGTCGCGCCGCCGCCCCAGGCGGTGAACATGTCGAACACCGACAGGTCGAAGGTCAGGTCGAACGTCTGCGAGACGCGGCTGCCCGGCGCCATCTCGTACCGCGGCACGACGTGCTCGAGGTAGGCGCAGACGTTGCGGTGCCGGATCGGGACGCCCTTGGGCTGCCCGGTCGAGCCCGAGGTGAACAGGATGTAGGCCAGGTCCCCGGCGCGGGACTCCGGCGGGGTGCGCGCGGCGCCGTCGGCGGGTTCGGTCATGAGCAGCTCCGGCACGCCGAGGCCGGCGGGCGCGCCCGGGTCCTCGGTGAGGACCAGGTCGAGACCGGCGGCCTCGGCGATCATCCGGTTGCGCTCGGCGGGGAACGCGGGGTTGAGCGGGACGGCGGTGCTGCCCAGCCGTTGCGCGGCGAGGTAGCCGGCGTAGGTCAGCACGCTGCGCTCGGCCAGCACGCCGATCCGGTCGGGCACCGTCCCCGCCGCGGTGACGGCCTCGGCGGCGAGGTGCCCGGCAAGGTCCCGCAGTCCGGCGTAGGTCAGGGTGCGCGCTCCGACTTCGAGCGCGGGCGCGCCGGCGTGCTTCTCGGCCGACGCGGCGAACCACTGGTACAGGGTTTCCATCGTGCTCATCCCTCCGATACGGGTGCGGTGGTCGTCTTTTCGTGGATGCGCAACAGGTCGTCGAAGGTCCGCCGCAGCAGGCCGGCCCGCGGCCGGCCCCGGGCGGCGGACTCCGCGGCGAACCGGACGACCTTGGCCAGCTCGCCCCAGCTCACCGCGGCCGCGGCGGCGGTCTCCGCGCAGATTTCGCCGTTCGCGGCGAGCACTTCGAGGCGGTAGGTGTAGTGCCTGCTCGCCGCCCACAGGTCGTCGCCGTAGCGGGCCGCGGCGGTGTCGTCCTCGGTCAGCACTTCGCTGACGCGCTCGAGCGCCTCCGGCAGGCCGCGGGTCCAGGCACCCGGGTCGGCCGGGGGCTCCTCGCCGGTGGCGCGCGCCAGCCAGCGGAACCGGTCCGCGTGCACCGGCTCCACGGCGGTGCCCAGCGCGTAGCGGTCGCGGTTGGCGATCTCCGGCGGCCACGGCGTGTGCGGGGCCAGCGCGCGCTCCAGCGTGGCGTCGTCCAGCCAGCCGAGGAAGGGTTCCTGCTCGCCGAGCGGGGTCAGCGCGCGGAAGTGGTCGGCCACCAGCCACCGCCCGTCGCGCCGGCCGAGCAGCAGCAGCCAGTGCGGCGAGTGCGCGCTTTCGTACGCCGGGGACCAGGACAGGTGGAAGGTGTCGGCGACGGCCAGCACCCGCCCCGAGCGGGTGAGCTCGGCCTGGAGGCCGGCGACGGCCCGCCCCCAGTCGGCCGCGCCGTGGTAGCCGAGCGCGGCGTCGCCGTCGATCCGCGCGTGCTGGGAGAAGACCAGCTCGCCGGGGCCGGTGTCGAGCCGGACCGCCAGGCGCACGGCGTGCGCCAGGCGCGACTGCACGCCGGGCTCGCCGGTTTCGAGGTAGGCCACCAGGTTGGTGGTGTAGCAGCTGAGTTCCGGGACTACGTCCGGGGCGTTGACGAGGTGCACGTCGACCTCCGTCGTCGTGGTCGGGTCCCGCACCGGGTCACGGAGCGGGCTGGAAGGCGCAGCTGAGCGGCACCGGCGATCGGGTGCGCAGGCTCAGCCAGGCGAAGCCGCCCCAGTGCCCGGACACCGCGCCGGGCGGGACGTCGATCGACCAGGGCCGCCCGGCCAGGCCGGTGCCCGCGGCCTTGACGCAGGCTTCCTGCACGGTCCACACCCAGGCGAACTCCTTCGCCCGCCGGGCGCGCGGCAGGGCGGTGACCGCCGGGGCGTGCGGGCCGAGGCACCGGCGCACGGCCGAGTCGGTCAGCCGCGCCGGGGGCAGCTGGACGTCGACGCCCACGTCCCCGTGCGCGCACACCGCCGCCGCGATCCGGTCCCCGTCGTGGGAGATCGTGACACCGGGCAGCGCGAGGTCCTCGGCGCTGCCCGGGTCCAGCCGGGGTTTCCCGGCCGGGTCGGCGCACAGCGGCAGCGCGGCCAGGTCGGGCCGGACCCGCCGCAGCAGGCGCCGCAGCAGGTGCCGGCCGGCGAGGAACTCCCCGCGGCGCCAGCGCGGCCGGGTGCCGGCCTCGGCGAGGTCCCCCGCGTGGGCGGGCGCATCGCCGAGGTCGGCCCGGGTGGCCGAAGCGACCCACACACCGGGCGCGACCTCGGCCCCGTCGACAGTGACCTCGGTGAGCCCACCGCCCCGGCCGATCTCTGCGCCCGCGGTGACTTCCGCAAACCCCCGGGCTGCGCCACTTTTCCGTGAAAGCTCCGCCTCGAGAGCTGCACTTTCCCGGGAAAGTGCCGGCTTGGGAGTGTCGATTTCACGGGAAAGTGGCGGGGCGGGCGGGAGCCGGTGGGGGGCGCCGGGCGCGGTTGTCTCGTCTCGGGTGCTCATGCGCGCAGTTCCTCGAGCACTGTCTCGGCGTTGTCGGCGACCGCGCCGAGCATCAGCTCGGTCACTCCGCCGCCGATGCCGAACACCGCGGCCTCGGCCCGCACGAGCTGCAGGCCGCCGTCGGCGAAACCGTCGGCGCCCTGCCAGCGCGCGCAGCAGGACAGCACGTCGTCGGCGGTGAGCCCGACCGCCGCCTTCAGCGTCGCCGCGCTCGTCGTGTCGTGGTCCTCCACGACCCGCTCGCCCAGTGCTTCGTACAGCGCGCGCAACGAGCGCACCCGGACCAGGCAGCCCGCGAACTCTTGGCGGACCGAGTCGTGGTCCCACAGCGCGCGCCCGTCGATCTCCCGCTCCACCAACGCGGTCCTGGTCTTCGCCAGCACCCGGCTGGTGAGCGCGGTCGCCCACTGGGCGCCGGCGAGCCGTTCGGTGCCCATGTGCCGGGCGAACAGCGCCAGCCCGCGCCCGGTCCGGCCGAGCACGGCGGAGGCGGGCAGCCGCACTCCGGCGAACTCGACGTGCCCGATGCCCGCGCCCGCGAGCAGGGTGGACGTGGCAGGCGAGACCCGCACCCCCGCGGCGTCCGCCGGGACCAGGACCCACGTGAAGGCGGTGAAGTGCCGGCCGGGGCGGTGCCGGGCCAGCACCAGGAAGTACGCGGCGCGGGTCGCCGTGGTCACCCACCGCTTCGCGCCCTCGAGCCGGACGGTGTCCCCGTCGATCTCGATCTCCGTGCCCAGCCCGGTGAGATCGGACCCGGCCGCCGCGGCGTCCGTGGCGGCCAGCGCGACCTCGCGGTCGCCGCTGACGACCTCGTCGAACTCCGGCCCGGTCCCGGCGGCCAGGATCGGCAGCGCGCTCGCGGACTGCACCAGCACGCTCAGCGTGGTCCCGTTGTCCTCCCGCGCGTCGACCGCGCGGAGGGTGGCGCCGAGCCGGTCCGGGTCGGCGACCAGCCCGGTCGGGGTGCGCCGCCGGTACTGCTCCCGCAGCACGCCGGTGGCGCCGAGCCGCTGCCACACGCGCGCGGCGGAGGCGCTGGGGTCCACAGTGGACAGCGCGTCCGCGGCGTCCGGACCGGCGCGCACCCGGTCTTCGAGGAGGGCTGACTCAGGCAAAGCGCACCTCCTGGTCGAGCAGGGTGAGCCGGCCGTCGGCGAGGTGCAGCCGGTCGTTGCTGTAGTTCAGCACCGCCGAGCGCAGGTCCCGCAGCGACTGCTCCAGCCGCGTGGGGGAATCGCGCAGGTAGCCGTGGCGCATCCCGACGGCGTCGACCAGTTCGTCGACGGCGCGGTAGCACTCCTCGGCGGCGGTGATCTTCACGGCGTTGATCAGCAGCTGCACCTTCGGCACGCTGAGGTCCGCGGTCGTCTCGACGACGTGGCGGGCGTGGCCGATCAGCGCGTGCACGGTGTCCAGCCGCTGGCGCGCCCGCGACAGCCGCGTCATCAGCAGTTCCGAGCTCAGGTCGGTCTTCCCCCGGCTGCCGCGCAGCGACGCGATCACCCGGGACAGCGCCCCGGCCGCCGTGCCCAGCCAGCAGGACGCCCAGCCGAGGTGCGCCAGCGGGCCGAACACGGTGGTGACGATCGTGTGGAAGTCGCCGTGGCGCCCGACGACCTGGTGGGCGGGGAGCCGCCCGCGCAGCCGCAGGGCACCGCTGTCACTGGCGCGCATGCCCAGCGGCTGCCAGCCACCCGCCCGCTCGATCTCCAGCTGGTCGCGGGCGGCGTAGACGAGCGACACCTGGTTGTCCGCTTCCGCGTCCGGGGCGCGCAGGGTGATCAGGAACCCGTCGGCGTGGTTGCCCCCGGTGACGACCGGCGCGAAGCGGTCGACGAGCAGTTCGCCCTCGCTCCAGGCCGCGGCGGACTCGGCGGTCAGCAGGTGCCCGCCCTTGCCCGCCTCGGTGGTGACCGAGCCGAGGTAGAGCCGGCCCGCGGCGATCTCGGGGAGCAGTTCCGCGCGCAGCCGGCCTTCGGCGTGCGCGAGCACGGCGGCGACCTGCTGGCAGTGCATCGCGAAGATCATCGCCACCGACATGTCGACCCGGCCGAGCTCGGTGCTGGTCTCGAGCACGTCGGCCAGCGACCCGCCGAGCCCGCCGTCTTCGGCGGGCACGAGCAGGCCCAGCAGTCCGGTGGCGCGCAGCTCGTCGAGCGCCTGCACCGGGAACGCGGCGGTTTCGTCGGCCTCGCGGACGTGCTCTTCGGCGACCTTGGTCACGCGTCCGACGAGTTCGGCCAGCGGGGCGGCGGTCACGACGACACCCCCTGGCGCTCCAGCTGGGCGCTCACCGCGGTCCACAGGGTGGCCGGGGTGGCGAAGGTGGCGTCGGTGATGTCCTCGTCCGGCAGGGAGACGCCGAAGACGTCCTCGATCTCGAACAGCACGTTGATCGACTGCATCGAGTCGAGCCCGCGCTCGCGCAGCGAGTCGTCCGGGCCGAGCTCGCGGCCGTTGAGGAACTTGAGGAACGGGGTGAGCAGTTCGGCCATGCGGGGATCCATCGGTTCACTCCTCATACTCGGTCCGCCGAAGCGGGGTCAGTGGTCCTGACCAGTTCCACGCGCGAGGTCCGCGCGGGGGCGCCGGGGCGGTCGCCGTCGACGACGACCTCCGCCGGCAGGGGGTGGCCCAGGAAGGCGACGAGGCTGGCGTACAGCCCGTAGGCGCCGACGTTCGGCACCGCCACCAGGTCGCCGGGGCTCAGCTCGGGCAGTTTTCCGTTGCGCGTCCAGGTGTCCAGCGGTGTACACAGTGGACCGGCGACGAGCGCGTCCAGCGCGGGCGGGCCGGCCGGGCCGAGCAGGTGCGGCGAGAGCGGGGGCAGCCGCCGCATCCCGGACATGCCGCCGAGGTGGTTGATGCCGGACTCGAGCACGACGATGTCCTTGCCCTGCGAACGCTTGACGTCCAGCACCGCCGTGACGAGGGTGCCCGCTGTGCCGACCAGATAACGGCCGGACTCGAACACGACTTCCGGGCCCCGCTCGCGCCAGCCCGGCAGCTTCTCGCCGAGCAGCGCTTCGAGCCCTTCACACAGGCCGGGCAGTTCACCCGCGGTGCCGTCCTTCGCGAACGGGGCGCCGAAACCGCCGCCGAGGTCGAGGGTCCGGAAGCGGACGCCGTGCGGCGCCAGGGCTTCCCGCAGCTTCGCGGCGGTGTCCAGCGCGCGGCCGAACTGCCCGATCAGGTCGGCCGCCTCGGTGAGGTTGGTGCCCATGTACAGGTGCAGCCCCGCCGCCTCGGCGTGCTCGCGCCCGGCGAAGCGAGCGGGCTCGGCGAGGATCCAGCCGGTGTCGGCGCCGAACTGCGAAGACACCCCGGTCATCGCCAGGCCCTGGCCCGGCACCGGCTGGTCGTCGTTGACGCGCAGCAGGTAGCGGGCGCGGACCCCGGCCTCGCCGGCGAGCCGGTCGAGCTGGGTGATGGCGTGCGGGGAGTCCACGGAGAACTCCCGCACCCCGGCCCGCAGCGCGGCCGCGATCTCGGCGTCCCGCTTCCCGGGGCCGGTGTAGAGCACCTGCGCGCCGGTCCAGCCGGCGTCGAGCGCGGCCCGCAGCTCGCCGGAGGAACAGACCTCCGGGCGGCTCCCGGCTTCGCGCAGTGTGCTCAGCACGTCCGGGTGGGGATTGGCCTTGAGCGAGTACAGCAGCCCGGTGCCGCCGGGCAGGGCCGCGTCGAGGCGCCGGTGGTTGTGACGGACTTCGGCGAGGTCGTAGACGTAGGCGGGCGTGGGCATCCCGGCGAGGTCGCCGGGCAGGTCCGCGAGCGGCGAAAGCCGCTCATCGAGCAGCTCCACCGGCCACCTCCTCCACCATCGAGGCCAGCGCCTTGCGGTCGACCTTTCCGTTGCCGGTCAAGGGAAGCGCGCCCACCCGCAGGCAGCTCGCCGGAATCTTGAACTCCTCGATCCGGGTGCGCATCGCGTCGAGCACGCCCTCGGCGGCCAGGTCGCCGGTGACGAACAGCCAGGCCGGGCGGGTGTCCTTCGGGACCAGCACGGCGGCTTCGCGGACCCCGGGCACGCCGCGGGCGGCGGTCTCGACCTCGGTCGCGCTGACGCGGAACCCGCGCTCCTTGTAGATGTCGTCGCGGCGGCCGTCGAAGTAGAGGTAGCCCTCTTCGTCGAGCCGGCCGTAGTCCCCGGTCCGCAGTTCCGGGAACAGCCCGTCCACGCGCGGGAACTTCTCCTCGGTGAGCTCCGGGCGGCGCCAGTACCCGGCCATCACGTTCGGGCCGCGCACCACGATCTCGCCGACCTCCCCGGCGGGCAGCCGCTCGCCGGACTCGCCGATGACGAAGACCTCCGTGCCGGGCAGGGCCCGGCCGCTCGAACCGGGCCGGTCCAGATCGCCGTCCACCGGCATGATGGTGGCGCGCTTGCACTCGGTCAGCCCGAACATCAGCTGCACGCGCAGGCCGGGAATGGCCTGCCGCAGCGATCCCAGCGTGCCGGTGGGCATCGCGGCACCGGTGTTGGTGAGCAGCCGCAGCGCGGGGGCGGGCTTCGGGCGGCGCCGCAGCAGCGCGCTGAGCGCCTCGGCGACGGCCGGGACGGCGGGCAGCACGGTCGCGTTCGCCCGCACCAGGTTGCCGACCAGCGACGGTCCCACCTCGGTGGGGGCGCCCATGACCAGGTTCGACCCGGCGGTGGCGGACAAGAAGACCTGGTACAGCCCGTAGTCGAAGGACAGCGGCAGCGGGCTGTAGACCACGTCGTCGCTGCGGTACTCCAGCACCGACGCGATCGCCCGGACGGCGAACAACATCTGCTGGTGGGTGCTGACCACGGCCTTCGGCAGCGAGGTGGTGCCCGAGGTGTAGATCAGGCACACCGGGTCCACCGGCAGCGGGGGAGCGGGCAGCGTGACGTCCCGGCCGGGGCCGGCGGCGAGGTCCTCCACCGAGACCGCGGGGACCCCGGCCGCTTCGGCCGACCGCCGCACGTCGTCGTCGCCGGTTACCATCAGCACCGGCTCGGAGTCCGCGAGCACGTGGTCGAGGCTGCCGCCGCGAACCTGTTCGTGCAGCAGGGAAAACGCGACCCCGGCGCGGGCGGCGCCGAAGAGCACGGCGGGCAGCAGCGTGCTCGCCGGGGCGCTGATCAGCAGCCGGTCGCCGCGGCGGGTGCCCCGGGCGGCGAGCGAGGCGGCGACCCGCTCCGCGGCGGCGGCGAGCTCGGCGTAGGTCGCCGACGTTCCCCGGCAGGTCAGCGCGGTCCGGTTCGGCCACTGCCGGGCGGCGTGGGCGAGCAGTTCGTGGAGCACGCCGGGCGAGTAGGTCATCGGGTTCCTCCTGCGTCCAGGACGGCGCGGCAGAGGCCGTCGACGTGGGTGAGCTTCTCCGGGACGAGGTCCTCGGCGGCGAACTCGACGCCGAGGTCGCTTTCGATCCGCTCGACGATCTCCATCATGCGGAAGGAGCTGAAGCCGGGGATGTCGCCGAGCGCGTGGTCGCCTTCGGCCGGCCCGGTGCCCAGCACGGTCCCGATCACCGCGGCGACGGACTCACGCAGCTCCGGCGGCACCTCGACGGTGTCCACTGTGGACTCCGTGACGGGTTCGGCGGTGCCGCCGAACGCCGTGTGGTCCGCGGCGAGGCACTCGGCGAGGCGGGGGAACAGCGCCCGCGGCTCGGCCCGGCCCGCGGAGACCCGGCGGCTCGCCAGGTAGACCTGCTTCGCGAGCGCGTCCCACTCGGCCAGGTGCGCCCGGACCGTGTCGGTGTCCAGCCCCATGGCCGCGGCGTGCAGGCGGCGGCTGCGGGTCAGCAGCCAGGTCTGCAACGTCAGTCCCCGCAGCGCCCGCACGCGGTCGGGGTGGTCGGCGTAGGTCGCCACGAACGTGCCGGCGTCGGCCAGCTCCACCAGCGGCGTGCGCTCGGCGGGGAGGTCGCCGGCGACGAGGGTGAACGTCAACGCCCCCTCGGGAAGCGCTTCGGCGAGCTCCGCGTGGCCGAGCGTCCACCGGCCCGGCCGGGCCGCGCCCCACTGGGTGTCGTTGTGGTAGCCGTCGACGACGGTGACGCCGTCGCCGGCGGGCTCGACCAGGAAGCTGTGCTCGAGGTGCTGGTTGTGGTGGTAGGGGACCCAGGGGAGGTGGTAGGCGTCCGCGACGACGTAGCAGCCGGGGCCGGGCTCGAGGTCGTCCGCGGCGGTGATCTGCTCGCGCCGGGTGATGCGCAGTCCCAGCAGGTCGGCGGATTCGGACACGTGCGCGTCGACCCGCGGCTCCACGGTGGGCAGCCCGTCCGCGCCCGGCCGGGGCCAGAAGCGCAGGATCCGGCCCAGAGCGAGGTGCGTGCCTTCGCCGTGCAAGCGGTCGGCGAGCTCGGCCAGGTTCACCTGGACGCAGTCGAAGAGGCGGTGGTCCATCGGCTCAGACGGCATGACCACTCCCGGCGGTCGCGAGCCCCGGGACCGGCTGCAGCCGGTCCATCGCCGTCACCAGCGCCTGCTCCTCCGGTGGCTCGCTGCTGAGCTCGCCGTCGGCCAGTTGCTGGTACGCGGAGAGGTCGAGGTACCCGTGCCCGCTCACGCAGGCGACGACGCCGCGGGAGGACCCGCCGCCGGCGGCCAGGCGCGCGGCGACGGCCAGCGCGTGCCCGGACTCCGGTGCGGGGAGCACCATCTCCGAGCGGGTGAAGGCCTGCCCGGCCTCCAGCGCTTCGACCTGCCCGACGGCCTGGGCGGTGACCTGGTCCTGGTGCCGCATGGCGGAGATGACCTTCGCGGCGCCGTGGAAGCGCAGGCCGGCCGAGTGCGAGTCCGGAATCGGGTAGCTGCTGCCGATCGTGTACATCGCCTCCATCGGGCTGACCCCGGTGGCGTCGGTCTTGTCGTAGGCGTAGACGCCGCGGGTGAGCTTCGGGGTGGTGCTGGACTCCGCGGCCACCAGCCGCGGGCACTCCGCCCCGGTCACGGCGGCCTCGGCGAAGAAGGGCAGGGCGATCCCGCCGAAGTTCGAGCCGGCGCCGACGCAGCCGACGACGCTGTCCACTTCGGCCTCCAGCTCGGCGAGCTGCTCGATGGCCTCCAGCCCGATGACGGACTGGTGCAGGATGCTGTAGGTTTCGCCGCTGCCGATGCAGAACGCGGCCCCTTCGGTGCGCCCGGCGTATTCGACGGCTTCGCCGATGGCCAGGGCGAGGCTGTTCACCCCGCCGCCGGTGCGGGCGGCCACCTCGGTCAGCTCGCTCGGGCTGGCGTGCACGGTGGCGCCGAGGGTCCGCATCAGCGTGCCCCGGTAGGGCTTTTTCTGCAGGCTCGTGCCCACCATGAACACCCGGCAGCGCAGCCCGAACATCGCGCAGGCGGCGGCGAGCGCCGTGCCCCACTGCCCGGCCCCGGTCCCGGTGACCAGTTCCTTCACCCCGGCCTTGGCGTAGTAGTAGGCCTGCGCGAGGGCGGTGTTCAGCTTGTGGCTGCCGGAGATGTTGCCGCCTTCGTACTTGACGTAGATCGGCACCCGCGCGCCGACGGTCTCCTCGAACCGGCGGGCCCGCCACAGCGGGGTGGGCCGGAAGCTGCGGTAGGCGTCGAGCACTTCGACGGGGATGTCCCAGAACTCCCGGCCCGGGGACGACTGGCGCACCAGGGCGAACGGCAGGTTCACCGACACCCCCGTGTCCGAGCCGCCCGCGGCCGCCTCCGGGCTGCGGTCGGGCGGCAGCGGCTCGTCCAGGTGCGGCAGCACGCTGCGCCAGCTGGTGGGCATGCGGACCGTGCTCATCACAGCTCCTCCGTTTCGCGGGTTCCTTCGGCGACGACCTCGACGAGGTCGTCGACCGTCTTGAACGTGCGGCCGACGAACAGGTCGTCGGGCAGGGTCACGTCGAGCTCGTCCTCCAGGCGCACGAGCATGCCGACGAAACCCATCGAGTTGACGCGCAGCAGGTCGCCGCTGAGCGGCTCGTCGTCCTGGATCTGGTGCGGCTCCAGGGAAAGCCGGGATTCGGCGATCACCACGCGCTTGACCGAGTCGGCGACCGTCGCGTGATCGGGTTCGGCTGTCATCGTTGCCCTCCAAGGCTCATCGGGGATGGGGTCCGTTCTCCGGCCAGGAATTCGTCGAGGTGGGTGAGCACGTCGGGGAGCGCTTTCCGGCCGAACACGTCGAAGTGGCCGCAGTCCAGTTCGCGGACGCGCAGCCGCCCGGACAGCCGGGCCCAGTTCTCGACCTGGGTGCGGCGGTGCGGGCTCGCGCACGCCATCAGCAGCGCGGGGCCGGGGTGGGTGCTGGTCACCCGGTGCCGGCCCGACGCGGTGACGTGGGCGTGGGCGGTGGTTTCGGCCCAGGGCTGGTCGCGGGGCGCGACCCGGGCGTGCACCGAGCGCATGATCCGCTCGACGACCGCGTGCCGCTGTCCCGCGGTGCGGAACTCGTCCCGGCAGGTGAAGCTGTCGATCATCACGACCGCCGGCGCCGGGCCGGTCGCGGCGAGCCGCGCGCCCAGCTCCCAGGCGAGGACTCCGCCCATGGACCAGCCCACCAGCAGTTCGGGCCGTCGGGGCAGGGTGTCCAGCAGCGGCAGGTACCGCCGCGTCATCGCGCCGACGTCGGAGTCGGGCCGCTCGCCGGCGAACAGGCCGCTGGCCCGGATCCCGCTCACCCCGCGGCGCCGGGCCAGCCGCAGGGCCAGCGGCGTGTACGGGCCCAGGCCGCCCCCGCCGGGGTGCACGAGCACCGCCTGCGGTGCGTGGGGACGCCGGCTGAGCGGGAGCAGCAGCGGCGGCCGTGCGGGGCTGGACATCAGCTCGCCTCGCGCAGCCGGCCGTTGGCCTCGACCACCCAGCAGTAGTTCACCAGCGCGGCCAGGGTGATGGGCCCGCGGGCGTGCAGCCTGCTGGTGCTGATCGCGATCTCCGAGCCCAGCTCCAGCGTCGGCCCGTCGTTGAGCCGCAGGGAACCGTTGACGACGATGGTGGCCGCGTCCACCCGGTCGGTGAACTCGGCGGTGGCCACCGGGTCGGTGGCGGCGATCGCCTCGCTGTGCCCGGAGCCGTACCGCTGGACGAACTCCACCGCCTCGCCCGGGGAATCCACCGCCACCACACCGATCGTGCTGTCGAGAAACTCCCGGCCCAGGTCGTGCTCACCCAGTTCTTCCACCCGCCACTGCCCGGTGGTCTCCGGTCGCCGGAGCCCTTCGCCGACCCGCACGGTCAGCGGCCGGCCGTCGCGGCGGGCGCCGTCGAGCAGGGCGGCCACGAACTCGTCGGCCACCGGCCGGTCGACCAGCGCGATCTCCAGCGACGTGCACCCGGCCGGGGCGGGCAGCTTGCTGTCCAGCGCGATCGCGACCGCCTGGGCCAGTTCGGCGCTGCGGTGCACGTAGAGGTGGTTGACCCCGCCGCCGCTGGCCAGCACCGGGATGGTGCTCGCGCGGTCGCAGTAGTCGACCAGGGAAGCGCTTCCCCGGGGGATGAGCACGTCGATCTCGCCGGGCCGGCGCAGCAGTTCCCGCAGCAGCGCACGGCTGGGGTCGTCCAGCACGGTGACCAGGCCCGCGGGCAGCTCCGCGTCTTCCAGGGCGGCCGTGACGGCGGCGCCGAGCGCGGCGTTCGTCCGCGCGATCTCCTTGCCGCCACGCAGGATCACCGCGTTGCCGGCCGCGACGTTCAGCAGCGCGCCCTCGACGGTGACGGTCGGGCGGGCCTCGAAGATCATCAGCACCACGCCCAGCGGCCGCGGCACGCGGTGCCGCACGCCCCAGTCGCCGATCGGGGTGCCCGGTGGCCGACGGGTCAGCTCGCGCAGCTCCTCGGCGACGGTCGAGGTCAGGGCCACCAGCCCGGCGAGGTGCTCGTCGGTCAGCCGCAGCCGGTCGACGAGGACGTCGGGCATGCCTTTTTCCCGCGCCTGCACCACGTCGGCGTCGTTCGCGTCCCGGATCCGCGGCCAAGCCGCGGTCAGCCGTCCGGCCAGTCCGGTGCAGAACCGGTCGTACGCCTCGTTGCCCAGCGGCGGTGCCGCCACGGTCGCCGCACGTGCGGCGCCGACGATCTTGTCAACCATTGTTCTCCCGATCTCGAACCGGATTCCAGCCGCGGCGACTCCGCGGCGATTCCGGTGATTTCCCCGGCAGATGCTTCACGCTGCCATCGGAAAATAGCCGGGGCAATGGTGATCATGGACCTGTTGATCGTCTCATCACCACTTTCTATGACCCCATCGACAGCACCCTTTTCCGCGGCTTTAAACGTTGACTACGCAGAAAAATCCTTGGAGTGTCGTGAGGCATGGAACATCGTCGACTGGGCCGCAGCGGCCTCTCACTCAGCAGGATTTCGTACGGCAACTGGATCACCCACGGATCGCAGGTGGCCGAAGAACAAGCGAAGAAATGCGTGGAAGCGGCGTGGGACGCCGGGATCACCACCTTCGACACCGCCGACATGTACGCGAACACCCGGGCCGAAGAGGTGCTGGGACGCGCACTGTCGGGCCGGCGCCGGGAGAGCCTGGAGATCTGCACCAAGGTGTACTGGCCGACCGGGCCCGGCGGCCCCAACGACCAGGGCCTGAGCCGCAAGCACATCATGGAGTCCGCGCACGGCTCCCTGCGCCGGCTCGGGACCGACTACCTCGATCTCTACCAGGCCCACCAGTTCGACTCCACGGTCGAGCTGGAGGAGACCATGCTGGCCTTCGCCGACCTGGTGCGCCAGGGCAAGGTCCTCTACATCGGCGTCTCGGAGTGGACCGCCGAGCAGATCACCCGCGCCGCCGCGCTGGCCCGCGAGCTGCGGGTCCCGCTGGCCGGCAGCCAGACGCAGTATTCGATGCTGTGGCGGGTCATCGAGGCCCAGGTCATCCCGGCCTGCGAGCGCGAGGGCATGGGCCAGCTCGTCTGGTCGCCGATGGCCCAGGGCGTGCTGACCGGCAAGTACCTGCCCGGCAAGCGGCCGCCCGAAGGGTCCCGCGCCACCGACGGCGAAGGCAGCGGCTACATGGTCCGCTGGTTGCAGGACGACGTGCTCCGCAAGGTGCAGGAGCTGCGCCCGATCGCCGAGCAGCTCGGCCTGACCATGGCGCAGCTGGCCCTCGCCTGGGTGCTGCAGAACCCCAACGTCACCACCGCGATCACCGGTGCCTCGCGCCCGGAGCAGCTCACGGACAACCTCAAGGCCGTCGACGTCGTGCTCGAGGACGCCGTCATGGCCAAGATCGACGAGCTGCTCGACGGCGTCAGCCGCTTCGACCCGACCCTCATCGGCGTGCCGCTCACCGCCCTCGTGTGACCGAACCGCCACCACAGCACCCGATTCAGGGAGGACGCGTGCCGGACACCACGTGGGCGTTCGACGGGAAGCGCTACCGGATGCACCGCTTCCCCGCCGAAGTCCGGGCCCGGATGAAACCCCTCAACCGCAGCGACAACTGGCACGCCGGGCTGGCCTGGCTCGAGGACGCCTGCTGGATCGCGGCGTGCGTGTGGCTGTGCGTCGCGGTGTCGTGGTGGTGCTACCCGTTGGCGGCGCTGGTCATCGGCGCCCGCCAGCGGGGGCTGTCCACAATCCTGCACGACTGCGCCCACGGCGTCGGCGCGGCCGACCACCGGGTGCGGATGCTGCTCGGCACCGTGCTCACCGCGTACCCGATCTTCCAGCAGCACTACGCGTACAAGATCTCGCACGTGTTCACCCACCACCCGCGGCTGGGCGACCCGGACCGCGACCCGGACCTGCGGTTCTTCATCGAGCAGGGCGCCTACCGGGCCGCCTCGCCGCGGGCGTACGTGCGCCGGGTGGTGCTGATGCCGCTGTTCGGCACGCAGACCTGGGCCTACCTGCGGTACCTGGTGCGCAACCGGTACCGGGTGCTGCGCGCGGGCCGCGCCCGGGAAGCGTCTCCGGTCCAGCCCCGCAAGCGGCTGCTCGACCGCCTCGGGTTCTGGGCGTTCTGGGCCGTCGTGGCCGGCGTCTGCTGGTCGCAGGGCTGGATGGTGGAGCTGCTGCTGTTCTGGTTCGTGCCGTACCTGACGAGCTTCCAGATCCTGGGCTGGTACATCGAACTGTCCGAGCACACCCCGCTCGTGCGGGACTCCCGGACCGACCTGTACATGACGCGCAACCGCAAGAGCCGCGGCTGGGAGAAGTTCCTCACCGGCATCCACAACGACAACTACCACCTGGAACACCACCTCGACCCGCGCACGCCGTTCTGGAACCTCGGCAAGGCGCGCCGGGTGCGGCTGGCCGACCCGGACTACGCCGCGGTCGACGCCGTGCTGGGTGGGCTGTTCACGCGCGGGCCGCAGGGCCAGCCCAGCGCCGTCACCGCGATCGTCACGTCCATGTCCGCACCGAGGGAGTACGCCCATGCCGGTCACTGAGAGAACCGCCAGCGCGCCGAAGGACTACCGGCGGCGCGAGTCCGCGGTGCTGCACGCGGGCGCGGAGCTGCGCACCGGCCCGACGGCCCCGGTGATCACCCCGATCTTCCAGACCGCCGCCTACGAACTGCCCGGCACCGGCGCCGCCGCGGGCATCTTCGACCTCAGCGAGGACGGTCACGCCTACAGCCGCCTCAACAACCCCACCTGCGACGTGCTCGAAGCGCGGATCGCGGGGGTCGACGGCGCTCCGGCGGCGCTGGCCGTCGCCTCCGGCCAGGCCGCGACCACCGTCGCGCTGCTGAACCTGTGCCAGGCCGGCGACAACATCGTCAGCTCCGACGAGCTCTACGGCGGCACGTGGAACCTGCTGGCCAACACCTTCGCCCGGTTCGGCGTCGAGACCCGGTTCGTCAGCCCCGAGGACCCGAAGAACTTCGCCGCCGCCACCGACGACCGCACCCGGTGCTACTTCGGCGAAACCCTGCCCAACCCCAAGCTGCGCATCTTCCCCATCGAAGACGTCGCCGGGCTCGCGGAGCAGGCCGGGGTGCCCCTGGTGCTGGACAACACGCTGCTCCCGATGGTCTGCAACCCGCTGGAGTTCGGCGCGAACATCCTGGTGTACTCGGCGACGAAGTACATCGGCGGGCACGGCAGCGCCCTCGGCGGGCTCATCGTGGACGGGGGCACCTTCGACTGGACCCGCCACGCCGAGCGGCACCCGCTGCTCACCGAACCCGACGCCGCGCACGGCGGCGCGGTGTGGACCGAAGAGGGCGCCGGGCTCGACAGCGCGCTGGGACGCAGTCCGTACCTGCTCAAGGCGCGGGAGACGATGGTGCGCGACCTCGGGTCGTGCCTGAGCCCGTTCAACGCCTTCCTGCTCATCCAGGGCATCGAGACGCTGCCGCTGCGGATGCGGGCGCACGGCGAGAACGCGGCCGCGGTGGCGCGCTTCCTCGCCGCGCACCCGGCGGTGGCATCGGTCCGCCACCCGAGCCTCGCCGGCGGCGAGCAGGAAGAGCTGCTGCGGCGTTACCTCGGCGGCAACGGCGGCCCGCTGGTGCAGTTCGAGCTCCTCGGCGGGCAGGAGGCGGGCAGCCGGTTCATCGAAGCCCTCCGCCTGTTCGCGCACGTGACCAACATCGGCGACGTCCGGTCGCTGGCCACGCACCCGGCGTCGACGACCCACGCCCAGCTGCCGGTGGCCGATCAGCTCGCGGCGGGGGTGACGCCGGGTTCGGTGCGGTTGTCGCTGGGGTTGGAGCATCCTGACGACTTGCTCGAAGACTTGGCTCGGGCGTTGGAGTGTGCCCGGTGAGCCGGCCGCTCGTCGCGCTCGCGGCGTCGGCCGAAGTGGTCGACGACGTGGCGCACGTCGCGGTGCGCGACGTCTACGTCCGGGCCCTCGAACGGGTTTCCGGCTGTGCGGTCGCCGTCGTCGGCGGTCCCGCGCCGTACCTGGCGGAGCTGCTGGACCGGTTCGACGGCGTCGTGTTCGGCGGGCACCAGACCGACGTGCAGCCCGCCCGCTACGGCGGTCCGCCCCGGCTCGCCCCGGCGGACCCGGACCGCGACGAGTTCGCGTTGCGGGTGCTGCCCGCCGCGTTGCGGGCGAAGCTGCCGGTGCTGGGGATCTGCCGCGGGGTGCAGGAGCTGAACGTCGCCTTGGGCGGCACCCTGCGCGACCTGCCCGGCGACGACCACCGCGAGGACCTCTCGCAGCCCAGGGACCGGCAGTACCTGCCCGCCCACGAGATCCGCCTCCGCGAAGGCGGGGTGCTGCGGCGGCTGCTGGGCACCTCGGCCGTGTCGGTGAACTCGTTGCACCACCAGGCGATCGACCGGGTCGCGCCGGACCTGCGGGTGGAAGCGGTGTCCGCCGACGGCGTGGTCGAGGCCGTCTCGGCGCGGGCTCCGGCGGGGTTCTGCCTCGCCGTGCAGTGGCACCCGGAGTGGTACGCGGGCACCGACCCGGTCTCCGCCGCGCTCTTCCGTGAGTTCGGCACCGCGGCCCGGCTCGCCGCCGGCCGCCGGGCGCACCTCGCCGAGGCCGGCTAGCTGTTCTGTCCGGGGAGGTTGCGATCGTGGTGACACGTGATCGGATGATCTTGCTGTAGGGAAGGGCCTCCGGGTTCGGTGTGGATTGCGACGTCTACACCGATCAACGGAGGCCCTTCGTGACTCACGCTAACGCACCTTTGACTGCGACCGGGAGATTGCGCCTCGCTCGCTGTGTCGTGGAAGACCGGTGGCCGTTGCGGCGGGCCGCGGAACGGTTCCAGGTGTCGGTCTCCACCGCTGCGCGGTGGGCCGGCCGCTACCGCGAGCTGGGTGAAGCGGGGATGACCGACCGCTCGTCGAGGCCGGTGACCAGCCCGAACCGGACCCCGACCCGGACTGAGCGGCGGATCATCAAGGTCCGGGTGCTGCGCCGGTGGGGACCGGCCCGGATCGCCTACCTGCTCGGGTTGAACCCCTCCACCGTCCACCGCGTGCTGGTCCGCTACCGGCTGGCCCGCCTCGCCCACCTCGATCGGGCCACCGGCCGGCCGGTCCGCCGCTACGAACATCCCGCGCCCGGTGATCTGGTGCACGTGGACATCAAGAAGCTGGGCAATATCCCCGACGGCGGCGGGCACAAGGTCCTCGGCCGTGCTGTCGGGGAGCGCAACAGCAACGCCCACCGCGACCCCGCCCGGCCTCGCACGCTCAGCAACCGCGCCAACCTCGGCTACAGCTACCTGCACAACGCCGTGGACGATCACTCCCGCCTGGCCTACACCGAGATCCTGCCCGATGAGACCAAGGAAACCGCGGCCGCGTTCTGGATCCGGGCGCAGGCGTTTTTCACCAGCTGGGGGATCACCGTCACCCGGGTCTTGACCGACAACGGGTCCTGCTACCGCTCATGTCTGTGGCGCGACACGCTGCGCGACGCGCAGGTCACGCACAAGCGCACCCGTCCCTACCGGCCGCAGACCAACGGCAAGGTGGAACGGTTCAACCGGACCCTGCTCGATGAATGGGCTTATGACCGGCCCTACCGGTCCGAGACCGAACGCCGCCAAGCCCTACCGGGCTGGCTGCACACCTACAATCACCACCGCGGCCACACCGCACTCGCAGGCCAACCACCTGCCAGCCGCGTTCCCAACCTCACGGGTCAGTACAGCTAGCCCGGCTTTTCCCGGCCCCGCCCCATGTCCAGCAGCGGCATGAACAGGTGGGCCAGCGGCCCGATCGCGCAGGCGTACAGCACGGTCCCGATGCCCAAGGTGGCGCCGAGCAGGAACCCGATCACCAGCACCGCGAGCTCGATGCCCCAGCGCACCGCCCAGATCGGGTGCCCGCGCTCGGCGAGCCCGGTCATCAGCCCGTCCCGCGGCCCCGGCCCGGCCTGGGCACCGATGTAGCAGCCGGTGGCGAACCCGTTCAGCACGATGCCCGCGACCAGCACGACCCAGCGCAGCCACAGGTGCCCGAACGACGGCAGCAGCGCGAGCGTGAGGTCCATCGAGGTGCCGACGAGCAGGACGTTGCACAGCGTGCCCAGCCCCGGCTTCTGGCGCAGCGGGATCCACAGCAGCAGCACGGCGGCGCCGATCAGGTTGGTCCAGAGGCCGATGCTGAGCCCGGCGGTGCGGGTCAGCCCCTGCGCGAGCGCGTCCCACGGCTCCACGCCGAGCCCGGCCGCCACGACCATCGCGTCGCTGATCCCGTAGAGCACCAGCCCGGTGAGCAGCTGGACCCCTCGGCGCACCGGCCGGCCCGGCGGCACCAGCGGCGACTGCAGCAGAGACACCACCGTCCGGGTCAGTCCTTCCGCCGGGTCCGCAGCACTGGGCACCGGTGATTTTACGGGAGACCGGCGTCCTCGCAGCCTGGGTGTGGCGTGCGTCAGGCGGGGAATGAACTGCGGATCCGCGGTGTTGATCTAGGGCATGTCCGAGAAAACCGCAGAATTCAGCCCCACGGATTGGGTGCAGGACCAGACCAAGAAGATCCTGGAGACCGGGACGACCGAGGGGATCGAGGTACTCGGGTCGCCGGTCGTGCTGCTGACGCTGCGCGGCGCGAAGACCGGCAAGCTGCGCTACACCCCGGTGATGCGGGTGGAGCACGCCGGGAGCTATGCCGTGGTGGCGTCCAAGGGCGGCGCTCCGGAGCACCCCGTCTGGTACCACAACATCAAGGCGCACCCGGAGTTCCCGCTGCAGGACGGGACCGTGACCAAGACCTACGTCGCGCGCGAGGTCGAGGGAGCCGAGCGGGCCGAGTGGTGGGAACGCGCGGTGGCGGCGTACCCGTCCTACGCCGAGTACCAGCAGAAGACCGACCGGCAGATCCCGGTGTTCGTGCTCGACCCGAAGTAACGCCGGTCACCACGCTTCGAACAGAGCCGGAAGAGGGGGTGCGGCCGGGTGGCCGCACCCCCTCTTCGCCCGGCGTCGATCAGGCCTGCGGCTCGTCCTCGAGCGCGCCGACCTGCTCCGGATCCTCCGGCCCGGCCATGTGCCGGATGCTGTCGCTGCCCTTGTGGTCGTGGGCCTTGGCGTACCGGGAATCCAGCACCCGTCCCAGTTTGTGCGCCGCCCCGGCGTAGGCGTCGTCCACGGTGGCCGCGTGGTGGGTGACCGCGACCGGTTGCTTGCCCCCGGGCCGCGCCTCGATCACGCACTTCATGTCTTCCGGCTTGCCGCCGCCGTCCTCGCTGAGGTGTACCTCCACCCGGGTCAGCCATCCGCCGAACCGGGAGAGGCTGGTCTCCAGGTCGGTGCTCACGTAGGTGACGAGTCCTTCGCCACCGTGGACGTTGTGGCCGGTGTTGACCTGGATCTGCACGAGCACCCTCCAAAGCGGACGACGATGATCCCCGTCAGTACCCACGGGGACGGCAAGCTCAAACCGGGCACCGTCACAGCAGCCCCGCGGTGGCGGCGTGCGCGGCGGCCGCCGCCCGCGACGACACGCCCAGCTTGCCGCGGATGTTCGACACGTGGCGGTGCGCCGTGTGGACGCTGATCCCGAGCCGGCGCGCGATCTCCTGATCGCTCAACCCCTGCGCGACCAGGCGCAGCACGTCGAGTTCGCGGCCGGAGAGCTCGCCGCGCGGCGAGCCGGCCCGGCGCACTCGCCGGCCGGCGCCGAGGAACTCCCGCACGGCGCGGGTGAGCGAGTCCGCGTCGCCGCGCCAGGGCAGGTGGTCGGTGCCGTCGAGCGGGACGAAGGTCGCGCCCGGGATGCGGGTGGCGACGTCCTGGCCCAGGGCGAACGGGATCGCGCGGTCGTCGCGGCGGTGCAGGACGAGGGTGGGGACCTCGATCGTGGCCAGCCGGTCCCGGACGTCGAACGCGTACACCGCCGCGAGCGAGCGCACCGCCTTCTCCGCCGTCAGGCTGCCGCGCTGGAACCGGACGAACTCGTCGCGTTCCGCCGGCGTCGCGGTCGGCAGGAACAGGTCGGCGAGGATCCGGGAGCCCACGCCCCAATGCCGTCCGACGAGCGCCAGCAGGGAATCCCGCGCTTCCGCCGTGGCGATCTCGGTGCCGCGGGCGTAGCTGCCGTACAGGACGAGCCGCTCCACGCGGTCCGGGTGGGCCGCCGCGTACGCCATCGCGGCGCAGCCCCCCGAAGACCCGCCGAAGAGGCTCACCTTCTCCCCGGCCGCGTCGACGACGGCGCTCAGCGCGGCCACTTCGTCGGCGAGCGAAGTGACCAGCGGCCCGGCGGGGTCGGACAGGCCGGCGCCGGGCCGGTCGTAGCGGATGAGCGTGCACCGGTCGCCGAGCAGCCCGGTGAAGCGCCGGAACAACGGGTCCCGCCAGTCCAGCTCCAGGTGCCCGCACCACCAGCCGCCGACGACGAGCGGTGGGCCCGCGCCCGCGGCGGCCCAGGCGACCGTGCGAGCGCCCGCAGCGGTGAACCGCACGGCTTGGTCCTGACCTGGCATTCCCCGAGCGTAGGCCGTTTCGCGAGAGCGCGTGGCCCGTTCCGGCCAGCACCCGGAATGGCACGAGTGGGTGATGCGGCGGCCGGCGGGTCGCTGATGAACTGCGTCCCGTCGGGCGGCGGTTCCAGGGAGGAACGATGGTTGGAGAAGACAGCGCACGGAACGGGCTCGGGGATCGCTTCGGGGCGGCCCTCTACGACCCGTTCTTACGCCGGGGGGAGCGGCTGGGCCTGGCAGGCCGGCGCGCGGAGCTGCTGCGGCGCGCGCGGGGACAGGTGGTCGAAATCGGGGCGGGGACCGGGCTCAACGTCCGGCACTACCCGCCGACGGCGCAGGTCGTGCTGACCGAGCCCGTCCCGGCGATGTACCGGCGGCTCGAGAAGCGCGTGCGAGACCGCGCCGGACTGCGGCCGGTGCGAGCCGCCGCCGACGCGCTGCCGATGGCGGACGCCAGCGTCGACACGGTCGTGTCGACGCTGGTCCTCTGCACGGTGCCCGACGTCGACCGCGTGCTGGCCGAGCTCGTGCGGGTGCTGCGCCCCGGCGGGCGGCTGCTGTTCTGCGAGCACGTGCGTGCCGAAGACCCGAAGCTGGCGCGAAGGCAGAAGCGCCTGGCGGGTCCGTGGGCGGCGTTCGCGCAGGGCTGCCGGTGCGACCGCGACACGGTCGCGTTCGTCAAGCAGCGGTTCGCCATCGAGGACATGACCACGGCCCGCTGGCGCGGGATGCCGTCGGTGGTCCGCCCGCTGATCATCGGAACGGCGACGCCGGCCCGCTAGCCCGGCAAGACTCCCGGCCGCCGATGCGGTGAATGACCCATTCCCCTCGCCCGACGCCATGAATGACTCATTCCTGGCATCACGACCCACCCTCAGGCGCGTGAGACCAGCGCCGTGGTGACGGCGGTGGTCAGGTGGGCGGCCAGTTCCGCAGGGCGACCTCGGCCACCTGCTCGAGTTCGTCGCGCTCGGCGCCGCCCGCGGCTTGGACGGCGATGCCGTTCGCCACCGTCATGAGGTACCGGGCGAGCAGTCCCGGATCGGCCTCCGGGGGGAGGTCGCCTTCGTCGACGGCTTGCCGGAAGCGGTCCCGCAGGTGCAGGCGGCCCTTGTCCCGCCAGGCGGCGAGGGTGTCGCGGGCGGGCCGCCCGGCCTCACCGGCGGCCAGCGAGCCCTGGACGCCCAGGCAGCCGGCGGGGCAGCCGGGGCGGGTGCTCGCCCCGACCGAGCCGGCGAGGAACGCCGTGGCGACTTCTCGGGCGGTCGGCTGCCGCAACGCCCGTTCCACATATGCCGCAGGGCCTTCTTCGTAGCGCTCCAGGGCTTTGCGGAACAGGTCCTCCTTGTTGCCGAAGGCGGCGTACATGCTCGTCTTCGTGATGCCCATGGCGCTGGTCAGGTCGGCCAGGCTGGCGCCTTCGTAGCCCTGCTCCCAGAAGACGATCATGGCGCGCTCGAGGGCCGCGTCGGCGTCGAACCCCCGCGGCCGGCCGATCGGTGTCTTCCCGGCAACGTCCATGCCTCTGATCCTACCCCTTCGGTACCGATCGGTCTGGAAGTGCTACGGTCGAGATCTGTACCGATCGGTTCTAAAATCTGCGGAGGTTCGGGTCATGGGAAAGCTGGCAGGCAAGACGGCCGTCGTCACCGGCGGCGGCACGCGGGGGATCGGCCGGGCCACGGCCGCGCGGCTGGTCGCCGAAGGGGCGCACGTGTTCATCACCGGCCGGCGCAAGACCGAGCTGGACGAGGCCGTGGAAGTCATCGGCTCGGGGGTCACCGCGGTGCCGGGCGACATCACGGACCCGGCCGACCTGGACCGGCTGTACGACGCGGTCCGCGATCGCGGTCAGGGCCTGGATGACGGACGAGCGGCGTGTATGGAAAAAGTGTAGTAGCAAGAATTTAGTTATCGGTTGTCGACTTATAATAAAAATAGGGGGGGGGGTT